>JAAZYN010000004.1 GCA_014239625.1 Myxococcales bacterium
CCGCCCTGTCTGCGAGGAGACCCCGGCAACCGACAAAGGGGCGATCTGAGGACTCGCAGGGGCGCCCGACCGAACCGGCGGAGGGCGGCCTCGGGCGAGCATCCAATCGGCGCTCATGCGCCAACCCCCTGGACGACCCGCGCACCCTCGCAGCGGGGCCTCCAGGAGCCTCGGATCAGTACCGGCTGTTGAAGAAAATGATGGCGCCAGCGACCGCGCGCTTCGCGCTGTAGCTGTTGCAGCAGCCTCGAGCCTTGCCCCACCGCGAGCCGCCCTTGTAGATGTCGCCGTCGTCCTCGATCTTCCCTACGCGGCTGCCCCGAATGTACAGATCTCCGTCGCGCTCGATCTTGCCCTTGCGCGAGCCCCGCTCGTAAATGTCCCCATCGTCCTCGACCTTACCGACGCGGCTACCGCCCACGTAGACGTCACCGTCGTTCTCGATCTTGCCTTTGCGCGAGCCCCCCACGTAGACATCGCCGTCACTCTCGACTTTGCCCCAGCGCGACCCGCTCCGATAGATGGTGATATCACTTCCGTTGGACACGGCGCTCAACCCGGACGCCGCCTCCCCCGCCGACGAAAAGCCGGTAGACCCCGCGGCCACTAGCCCGCCGACTGCCAATAGTTGAACCAAACGCGACAGCTTCATAGCGCCTCCTCACACGTCGACCGTTGTTGAGCAGCGAACGTAACACGTCCGCCCCGAAGCGTTGACACCAGAGCATGGGCGGGGTATTTTGCCCCGGTCGCGTGTTCCCAGGGAGGATCCGACATGAGATGGCCATGAAGCTGCCGGCGCGGGGCGCCTGGACCGGGCCCACACCTATGGTTGGAGACAGCGTGCCCATGCGCGCTGTCTACGACCTCATCACGCGCCTGGGCCGCACCGACGTCAGCGTTCTGATCGTTGCGGAGACCGGGTGCGGCAAGGAGCTCGCTGCGCGGGCGATACATCAGACAGGCAAGCGTTCGGACGGTCGGTTTGTACCGATCAACGTCGCCGCGATCCCGGAGAACCTCCTGGAGAGTGAGCTCTTCGGGCACACCAAGGGTTCATTCACTGGCGCAGACGCGCATCATGATGGTCTGCTGGTCCGAGCCAATGGCGGGACGCTTTTCCTCGACGAGATCGGCGACATGCCGTTGCAGATGCAAGTGAAGCTGCTCCGCGCCTTGGAAGAGCAGCGGGTCCGTCCCGTGGGCGCCACCGACGAGGTCCCGTTCGACGCGCGCGTCGTGGCCGCGACCAACAGGGAGCTGGAGGTGGAGATCGCCAATGGGGCGTTTCGGTCAGACCTCTACTATCGGCTGGACGTGGTCCGGCTCGAGCTCCCTCCTCTGCGAGAGCGCGGCAACGACGCGCTCCTCCTGGCGCAATACTTCATCGAGCACTTCGCCGCGCGCTACGACCTCGACGTCTCGGGTATGCACCCCGCCGTGACCGGACTGCTCCTGGACTACACCTGGCCGGGAAACGTGCGCGAGCTGCGCAACGAGATCGCGCGCGCCGTGGCGCTGGCCGCGCGTAGCGTCATCGTGATGGGCGACCTGCCCGAACGCGTGCGGGGTATCCGCCGCGACCGGGCGGGTGTCAGCGGCTCGGTCGACCAGGTCCGGCCACCCATGATCCCGCTGGCTACCGTCGAGCGGCGCCACATCGAAGCGGTCCTGACAGCGAGCGACAACAACCGGACGGTGGCCGCGGAGATCCTGGGGATTGACCGTAAGACCCTCTATCGGAAGCTGAAGAGCTACGGCGCCAGCGACCTGAGCTGAGGAGCCTACCATCTGCTCGGCGGCTGCGGCCCTGCCGCGCGTCGCGACCACGGGCGTTGGTCGTCGCTGCCGCCTCGGGCCGCGCTGAGCCCGCCTCTCAGTGGTCCTGAGCGGCGGACAGACACAACAGCGGGGCATCCTGCCCACAGCCGCGCCAGCGGGTCGTCAAGCGATCGCCAGAGCCGGACGAGCGAGCTTCTTGGACAGCACCAGCCACTCTTTCAGCAGGCTCCCGTATTGCTTGTTCAGTACGGGCGACAGCGCCGACGCCGCGGACGTGACCACGATCGCGTGAGCGTAGGCTTGGCGGAGCATGCTCTCACCCCGCTCCGCCTCGTCCACCAGAAGATCCTCGGCGCCGCGCTCCGCAGCAGCCAGCAGGTCACTCCACTCGCTCGCTGCGGGATCGAGCCCGTCGGCGTCGACTTTGTCGAACCCAGCGGCGCCGATGAGGGCGTTCAGATGTTCCGCGCGGGTGCGGCGTCGACTGGAGATGCCGTTCAGCAAATTCTTGAGAGCCGGATCGTCGACCTGCTCCGCGGCCAGGTCGTATGCGGCAAACGCATCGTAGTTGAGGACGATGATCTGCTGGAGCGTCTCGACGGTCTCGGGCACAAGGCGCATGCCGCCGGCGTCGTGGCTGAAAGTCATGAGTGATCCTGAGTGTGTGTGAGAGGTGATGAGGCATCCGGGTTAAAAGGCCCCAGAGGGGCATAATGCCTCAGCAGCGATGAGCATCATGAGTCGACAAAGCCCTGGATTACGGCGCCGGATCCGAGGTTCGTCGCACCACCTCAGGGCGACTGAAAATAGTGCAAGAATCGCTCCACCGGGAGGCCTCGCTATCTACCTGGAATCAGGACCACCCACCAGAGACACGATCTGATCGTGTTGGACATTTTGCCCCGTGGATGGATCTTCGACGGAGATCTCGATGGTCGCTTCGGAACCCGCAGCGCGGCTCTCATCGACGACGAGAAAGAGGTTGTAGTAGTACCACCAGCCATCGCCGCCCAGGAGCAGGCGCTGCTTGGCCAGGGTCAGCTCCCCGATGTTCTCGCCGTCGACCCGGCAGCTGGCGTAGATGAGCAGCTCTGCGTCGGACTCGCTCCAGACGTTCCGGGTTCGAAACGCCAGGACGACCATCCACAGGCCCTGGGGGCCGTATTCGACGTTGAGCTCTCCGCCCTCTGGCAAGGCCGAATAGTAGGCAGACGTGTTGCGCCCCGTGACGTTGACGCCGAGCTCGAAGGCGCCCTGGCTCACGGCCTCGGCAGCGCTGTCGGCCGTGAGGTCCGAAGCGGGCGCTTGGTCGACGCTGGCGTCGACCACGACCTCTGGCTCCGAGGCCTCATCGGTCCCTCCGTCGATGTGCTGCGGGCAGCCGCTCAGCACCAGCAGCGCGAACACAGCGATCCTGGCGTGGATCGCGCCGGCACCGAGGGTGGCCTCGAGCCGCCGGCCCACAGAGGCACGCACAGGGCGGCGACGCCGACTCGAGCCTGTCGATCGACGGGCCTGTCGACCGCGGCCGGTGGCAGCGGTCGGCCGAGCGGTGGGCGTCCGGGTCAGAGGCACATGTCCGTGCAAAAGTCGGGGCTGCCGCTGTTGCGCCAGCACACTTCGCCCACGGTGGCGAAGGTCTCCTCCTCCCAGGTCATGGACGCGAAGTCCAACGCCCACAGGTCGTCGACCACGCCACAGTCGGTTTTACCGCCGGTGATATAACCCGTGTCGCCATCGGACACGAAGACGTGCGAGTTGCGCCGCTCCGGCAGCTCCGTGTCCACGATGGTGAAGTCTACTGGGAAGCTACAGAAGCCCAGGGCGCCGGCATTCCAGACGTCGCCCTCGCGGTGCATGTACCACTCGAAGGTCTGCGGGTCGAAGGTCCACATGTCGTTGCGGTTGCCGACGTCGGGCGCGATGGCCCCGTTATCGTGACCGCCAGACAGGACGTAGCGGTCATTGAGGGTGTCGTGAACCAGCCCAGCCCAGAAACGCCCCTTCGGTGCGAACTGCGACGCCCCGTCGAGCTCCGACCAGGCCGGCGCGCCGGCGCTGAAGTCGAGGGCCCAGAGGTCATCGAAGTACTGCACGTTCTGGTTGAACGCCGTCTCGTCGGCGCCGCCATAGACCACCAACCACTGTCGGGTGTCGTCCCAGAGCGCGCCCATGAACAGGCGCGACGAGGGGGACTGAGCGCCCGACGGGGACAGCTGGGTCCACTGCTCGGTGCCGAAGCTGTACTCCCAGACGTCCGACAGGGATTGGTAGAACGCCCCGGAGGTCGACGCGTTGCCTCCGAACAAGAGCAATCGGTCACCCGTCGGGTCGTACACAAAGGCCCCGTTGATGCGCGGCGACGGCGTCGTGCTGGTGGCCAGCGGCACGCTCTTCCAGGTCTCCGTGCTCAGGTCCAGAGCCCACAGGTCATTGTACAGCGTGTAGGAGCCACTGGCCAAGCTGCGGTAACGCCCGCCGAACACCACCATCTGGTGCCGCGCGCTGTCGTAAGCGGCCATGTGGCGGCCGCGACCGCCCGGCCCGGTGTCGCCGATCTGCGACCAGGCATCACACGCGATATCGTAGGACCACACCTCGGACTCGAAGGTCGGCGTCGGAAAATCGCAGTTGATCGGCACCGCGAAGCTACCACCGTAGATGATGATCCGGTGGCCGGCAGGATCGTAGATCCCTGCATGCTCACTGCGACGCGACGGGCGCAGGCCGGTCGGCGGGTCGCACGGGGGCGCCGGGAGGTCGGGGGCCACGTCGGGGGCCGCGTCGGGGGCCACGTCGGAGGCCACGTCGGAGGCCGCGTCGGAGGTCGCGTCGGTGCTGGTGGCGTCTGCTGGCGTGACCGGAGCGGGACCCGACTCCGGGCAGGCCATCAGGGCGAGCGTCGCGGCTGCTATCGGAAACATCCAAACGGGCATGGGATCACCTGGCTGTGTTCAAGGCCACACCCCTTACCAGACGCGCCTCTTCCTTGCGCCCCTAAAATCCCAACGCAAACGCCATGCCGGTGGTGTGCGAGTTGGTCCAGGGGCCCAATGACTTCAACGTCGGCCCCTCGGCGGTAGACTCGTCGGAGCCGCTGGGCTGCATCACGATGAACGCGATGATGCCGCCTACGATGGCGACTCCGCCGATGGCGAGGCCGGCGTTGCGAACGCCGCGCTCCAGCTCGGCCTCTTCGGCCAAGATCTGCCGCGTATTGAAATCCGGGCAGTTGCCGCTCGCCGCAGTGTAGTCGCCTAAACACTCGACCTGATCAATCTTGTCTTCGAACACGAAGTGGAACGCGACGCCCACGCCGATACCGGCGAGGCCCACACCCACCAGCGACCAGCCCACGGGGTTCTCCTGCCATTCGGTGCCCGAGCCGTCGCTGGCGGAGGTCGAACCCACCTGACCGGTGGCGATGAAGTTGGCGATCCCCTGTACCCGGTTCTTGCTGACCACATTGCTCTTGGTGACGAGCTTTACGCCACGCTCGATCCGGCCGGACGCGACGTCGACGAGGTGACCTTCGATGTAGACTTTACCGCCCCGTCTGGTCAGCCCGCACAGTGCCACCCTGTCGACCTCCAGGAGCCCGCCCAGCCTCTTGGCGAATTCGGCAGCGCGCGCCTCGAACGACGCTGGCCCGAGGACCAGGGTGGCGGCTCTTTTCGACAGCTCTACGCCGCTCTCGTACTCCAGGTCGATCGCCAGCTCAGTGGTATCGCCGGCGACGAGCTCGACGGCACGGGAATTGGAGACCTTGCCGCCGGATGTGATCTGAACCTGAACCCGGCCGGGGAACCACTTGATGGACATGGGGGTCGCGCCATTGATCGGCTCGCCGTTGATCAGCACCGCGCTCCCCGCTGGCGTGCTGGTCACGCTCAGGGTCGCGGTGCGCTCTGATGCGGTGCTCTTTTTGACGGCCTTCCACATCTCGACGACCGCGGGGTGATACGTCTCGTCGGTCACCGTCGCGTCGCCGACGAATCGGATGAGCTCCACCAGCGTGGCCCGAAGGCCCTTGGTATTGCCCGAGTCGTTGTTGGCCCGCGCGAGCTTCATGAAGGCGTCGAACATCAACGCGCGCTGCCCCGCGTTGATGGCGTACTTGCGGCTGAGCGCCTGGAGCCTCCCGATGAGCGCTTTGAGCGGCGTGATGGCCTTTTTGGGTTTCTCGTAGATGAGGTCTTCGAGGTCTTTCAGCTGGGCGGCCTGCGCCGCCAGCTCCTCGGCAGGGATCGCCCTGCTGGCCCCCCCCATCTTCGATCGCAGCTGCGCGAGGGTGTCCCCTCGACTCAGCAACGCGTACCTCTTGCCGACCGTCTTGAGCTTCTCGCCGCCCCCTCCGCAGTAGGCCGGGGTCTTTTCGAAGGCCTCGCCCAGCGAAAAATCGATCACCGCGAGGGACTTCTCGAGCTCCGGACCGGACGCCTGCGCGTGGGTGGAAATCCAAGAAAGGACGGTGACAGCGACGACGAGAGACTTTCTCAAACAGTGCATGGGGTCATTGTTGTTCGAAGGTCGGTCAGACGCAAATACACCGGCGGTCGTGGGGTTCAGAGCTCACATCGGCGGCACCGTCAGGTCGAGCGCCCGCCTACCAACTCCTGATGTCCCGCAGGACCCGCCCCTGCGTGGTGGTCACCAGCACTCGGTTGCCCTTGGAGTCCACCATCACCAGGCGCTGACAGTCGGGTGTCACCGCGATGGCCAACAGCATGGTCGGGGTGTGCTCGGACGCGCGCGCCGGGGAGAACCCATCCAGATACGCGCCATCGCGGTGAAACCTCTGCACGCGGTGGTTGCCAAAGTCCGCGACGGCGATCCATTTTCCACGGCAGACACCGAGCCCCGATGGGAACATCAGCTTCCCCGGAGCTCGGCCACGCTCTCCAAAACGCGCCTCCTCCCGGAGCCGGAGCGTCAGGCGGCGCACCTGATGGGCGTGCTGCTCCAGGGTCCAAAGCTCGTCTCCGCTACGCAGGAGCATGCTGAGCCCGGCGAACTCTGGACCACCCGTCGGCCCGTGGATCTGCTCCAGGGGCTGCCATCCACGACTGAATCTCCGGAGGGTGTGGTTGCCGGTATCGGGGACCAGCCATTCACCATCGCGGCCCTCTGCCAGGCCGTCGGGTAGGCCCGATGGGTCACTCACTCCATCGGAGATGCGATGCAGGGCGATCTCCTTGCCGTCCTTGAACTCCTTGATCTCATAGATGTTGGTCTCATCTTCAGGGGCGGTGATTCGTTGATTCAGCACCAACACGCGCCCGTCTCGAACAGCCAGGACGTCCCACGCCTGCCACAGCTGATCGGTCTCCAGCCCGAGCTCTCCGAACGCCCGCACGAGTGAACCGTCGGGGCCCAGATGCACGATGCGGTGGTTGTGAAAGTCGCTGACGAAGATCGAGCCGTCAGCGCCGAGGCTGAGCGACGCAGGGCGTTTGAAGGAACGCGGCTGCTGCTCACAGCTCGCGAAAATGCACGCGATGGCGAGGAGCGTTGTGGCAGCCGGGATGATGAGCGAGCGCCTTTTTTTCATTCACCCTCTACACTATACCAATCGACCCGCAACCGCCCCAGCATCCGCCACCCAGCGAGACCGTCCCTTTGCTGTTTCCCCTCTGGGCAAAGCTGGGCCTGTTCTTCGGCGGTCTGATCGGCACATTTCTGGCTGTCTACGGTTGGATCAATTTCCAACACGACCTGAGCATCGAAGAACAACGGCGCGAGCGGCGACTGCTGGGGCTGGCTCACGCGATCGCCGACGCCCCGGGCGTGGGGGACCTGGTCGAGCAGTTCCGCACCCAGGAGGCATCGGAGAGGGAGGACTTCAAGGCGCTGCGGGACTGGATCTACCGATCGAAGAAGGTCATGGGCGTCAGCTGGGCGGGGATCACCACCAAGGACGATGAGGACCGGTTCTCCTATGTCATCGACTCGTCACCTACCGCCCGGCTGCCTGTGGGCTACCCGATCTTCGATGGGAACGAGCAAAAAATGGCCGCGTGGCAGGGGCACGACACCTTCGACCCTGAGCTGGAAGACGACTTTGGCCTGTGGGTGCTCGCGTACGTCCCCATCAAGAACAGCGAGGGCAAGGTGGTCGGGTTGATGGAGGCCGCCGACGACGCGAACGCCAAGGAGCTCTTCGCCAGGGATCAGGCCGAGCGCCTGTTCTGGAAGCTGGCGCTGGGCGTGCTCCTGTCACTGTTGCTCGCGATCGGGTTCGCGGTATACGTCAACCGCTACCTCCGCCGGCTCACTGCCAGCGCCCGACGGGTCGCCGCCGGTGACCTCACGATGCGCGTGGATATCCCGACGCGCGACGAGATCGGAGTGTTGGGGAACTCCTTCAACGGCATGATCGCGGGGCTCAAAGAGCGCGAGTTCATTCGCGACACCTTCGGTCGGTTCGTGAGTCAGGAGGTCGTCAACGAGGTGCTGCAGAGCACCACCATTCGGCTCGGCGGAGAGGAGCGCGAGGTCACGGTGCTGATGTCCGACCTCCGGGGGTTCACCTCGCTGTCCATCGCGCTTGGGCCCGAGGAGCTGGTGCAGCTGCTCAACCGCTACTTTACGGCGATGTCGGAGGTGATCATCGAGCACGGAGGCACCATCAGTGAGCTGCTCGGTGACGGCATGGTGGTGCTCTTCGGAGCCCCTCGTCATGCGCCGGACGACGCGTTGCGTGGGGTCGCCTGCGCGGTCTCGATGCAGATCGCCTTGATGGACTTCAACCGCCTGGAGAACCGCGATCTGGAGATGGGCATCGGGCTGAACACCGGCGCCGTCGTCGCCGGCAACATCGGCAGCCCTCAGCGGATGAAATACGGGGTCGTCGGTCCGACCATCAATGCCGCCGCGCGCATCGAGAGCTTCACCGTCGGTGGTCAGGTGCTCATCAGCGAGACCACGGCGCTCAAGGCCGGAGAGGCCCAACTGAGCCTCGGGGAGGTGCGGCGCTTCAAGGCCAAAGGGCGCAAAGCGCCGCTCGTCTGCTATCCCGTCCGTGGCGTCCGAGGACGCTTCGGCGTGACCATACCCGAGCGCCTGGAGTTGGAGCGCCGCGACGTCGACCGGGCCGTTCGCTTGTGGCCTGTCGCAGACAAAGAGGTGGCCGCGGAGTCGATCGCGGTCCGGGCGGTCGGCTTGGGCCTGCGCACCATGTGGGTCAGGTGCCCGAACTGGATGCCTGCGCGATGGTCCAACGTGTTGGCCGCGGTGGAGATCGACGAGAGCACCTGGCTCGACGGCATCTACGCCAAGGTCGTGGAGGTGGATGCGACCACACACACCGTCGAGCTCCGGTTCACCGCCATACAGGAGGAGGCGGCGAAGACCCTGGCGCAGCTGTGAGCGCCGCGGTCCATCCCGGGCTCAGGGTGGCGCCGTGGGTGGTCGTGGCGCGCCCCCCACGCCCCCCTCAAAACTCGAAGAACCAGCTCGCTCGCTGGCTGGAGCCGAAGGGGCTGCTGCGCCAGCCGCCAAACACCCAGAGGCCGCTCGAGACACCCACGATGCCAGCGCCTACGATGTCGTCGAGCCACCCAGACAGGGAACTGGAGGCGCCGTCCAACGCGCGCACCGACCAGCTGGCGTTGGCTTGGGCGCCGGTGGAGGGCGCGTGCGCGATCCAGATCGTGCGGGTCTCACCGCTGCCGGAGCTCGTCGTCGAGGTCCCGACGACGAAGAAGTGGCCATTGTGCGAGGTCACCGCGCTGAATTGAGTAAAGGACTGTGAGTCAAACCCGGGGACACTGATGACGCTTCCCGCGTTACCGAGGAACGTCGCGGCCGGGGCGTCGCCAGCCAGGATCAGACCGCCGTCACCGACCACCACGAAGGTCTCGCCGCCATCGTCCCCCGCGGCGCGAGCCGTTCGCCCCGCGCTGCCGGTGCTCCCGACCAGGGTCCACCCCAGCCCATCAATGCCAAGTGCGGTCGTGCTCAGCGCGAACATCCGCACGTTGGTTCCGGACGTGTCGAAGAAGTGGGGGGCTCCTTGGAGCGCTACAAAGCCGGCTGAGGCGCCCATCACGTTCAGATTTTCATCCGGCTCGCAGGTGTAGGTTCCAGACGCGCTCAGGCAGGACACGATGGAGCTCCACTCGAGGCTGAAGACGTGGTGGGCCGGCTGCCAACCTGACCATGACGTGGCGTAGGTTCCGCTCATCACATCCTGGATGGGGGCGCCGGCATCGGCCAGATGCTCACTCCAGGGGATCCAGCCGCCGCCGGTCGCCTCGTACAACGTCTGGGTCAGCCCGATGAACTCCTCACCCACCCCGTGGCGCTGCACCGGGAGGTCCAGCGCAGCCTCGATGGTCTCCGCGCGATCGACCTGCTCGGAGTCCACGAAGTGATCGGCGACGAGGTCGCCGGTGCATGGGCCGATCAACCAGTCACACCCGCTCACGGTGTGATAGGTCGCGTAGACCTCCTGGACGCCGTTCCACATCGTGCGGTTCGCCCTGAGATAGCGGTCTGGAACCGACGCGACGCTGTGCGTGGATGTCGCCTCGCGGACGAAGCCGGCGCAGCTGCCCTGATAGCACCAATCGCCGGTGGTGGTGTTCAGCAGGTCGTCGCAGGCGGTGAAATCGGGTTCCGCCTGGAAGGTGCAGTCGCCGGTCAGGCACACCTCGCCAGCGCACGGCCCAGCCAGACCACAGCTCGTCCCGTCGCTCTGTTGGTTCCAGGTCAGCGGGCTGCCGAGGTCGCAATAATGGCACGGGTTGTCCCACGGTTGCTCGCCCGCAGCATAGCAGCTGCCGCCGATGTAGCACTGCCCACTGGGGGGGTGATAGCTGCTGTCACAGACGCCGCCCTGGCAACTGTTGATCGTGCAGCCCGGGCCCGAGCAGCCCATGCCATTGGATTTCGCTGTCCATCCGGTCTGACTCGACGCGGCGTCACAGCGCTTGCATTCATTTTCAGGGTGCTCGTCACCGTCGTTGTAGCAGGTCTCGCTGATGAGACACGTCCCGGCGTCGATCTGACTGTCGCAGCCCCCGTCTCCGTCGCAGGCCTGGGTCACGCAGGAGGAGGCCCCACCCAAGCAGCTGTAAAACGTCCCAACACACGCGCCGGCGCTGCACCTGTCGGTGTGCGTGCACTCCTGGCCGTCGTCACACGGGCCAGGCGGTGACGCGGTCCAGTCATCGGAAGAGATAGCGGCCAGGCAGGCTTGGCATGGGTTGGACGGGTGGGTGTCGCCGTCCACGTAGCAGGTGTCGTCGATCTTGCAGTGGCCCGGTTTGAGCGTGACCACGCAGCCGGTGGCCTCGCAGACCGACTGCTCGCACCAAGCTGGCGTGCAGATGCTGACGCCGCTGAGGCATTGGCCGTTGCCGTCGCATTGCTCGTTGGTTGTGCAGCCCAGGCCGTCGTCGCAGTCCTTGATCGGTGTCCCCGACCACGCGCTGTGGCTCTGGGACACATCGCAGTGCTGGCACTCGTTGGTTGGGTTCTGGGTGGCGTCGCTATAGCAGGTGCCCGCGATCAGGCAGGCGGACGGTTGAACGTTGAAGCTGCAGCCGCCGAGCCCGTCGCAGACATCGTCGGTGCAGCTGTAGGCGTCCGAGCATGTGTAGGCTTCCCCTTTGCACTCCCCCGCGCTGCAGCTGTCGGCTTTGGTGCATGGCTCGCCGTCGTCGCAGTCGCCGCCCGAAGCGGTCCACCCCGTCGGGTTCGCGCTCGGGTTGCAGGTCAGACACGAGTTTGTCGGTGAGCTCTCTCCCGCGCCGTAGCACTCATCGTCGATGAGGCAGGTGTTGTCCGCGATGACCTGGGTGCACTCGCCTTCACCGGGACCACACACCGCATCGGTACAGGTCAGACCGTCATCCGCGCAGCTATAGGGGGTGCCAGCGCAGCTCCCGGCGCTGTCGCAGACGTCGGCGTCGGTACACCCGTCCCCGTCATCGCAGCTCCCGCCCGAATTGGGTTGCCACACGTCCGTCGCGGACCCGGCGACGCAACGCTGGCAGGCGTCCTCGGGGTTGACCGAGCCGTCCGAATGACACGTGTCGGCGATCAGGCAGAAGCCTGGCAGCACGACGTGGCTGCACTCGCCCTCGCCCTCGCCGCATGGGTCGTCGGTGCACGAGACGCCGTCGTCACAGGTATAGATCGTGCCCGCGCAGCTCCCGTCGGCCTGGCACTTATCGTCGAGGGTGCACGCGTTGCCGTCGTCGCACGGCGGAGGCTCGGGTTTGGGCTCGGTGTAACAGGTCCCCGTCGTCGCGTCGCACAATCCGTCCAGGCAGAGCGTCGCCAGACCGCTGCAGTGGCTGTCGAGGGAGCAGCCGCAGCTGGGCTCGCCGGTGTCCCAGGTGCCGACACACGCGCCAGCCGCGTCGCAGGTCTCGGCCAGCGTGCACGGCTCGTCGTCGGCGCAGGCGAGCCCGGGTTGGGGTTGGGCAATGCAGGCCCCCGCGGCGCAGGCGCCGACCATGCACGGGGGGCTCGTGGCGCCGGAGCAGTCTTTGGGCGCGCCACCGCACACGCCAGCGTCATCACACGCGTCCCCCACGGTGCAGGGGTCCGCGTCATCGCACGCGGCGCCCGGTGCTTCGTCGACCGCCACACACGCGTTGGCGCCCTCGTCACAGGTGCCCACCTTGCACATCGCGTCGCCGACCGCCGCGCAGTCTCTCGGGCTGCCCTGGCAGACTCCGTCCTGGCACGTCTCGCCGGCGACGCAGAACTTGCCGTCGTCGCAGCCCGAGCCGTTGAGCGTGTCGTCGGGTGTGGCCACGCAGCTGAAGCTCTCGCAGGTCCACTTCATGCATGGCGGCGGCGTCCCCTCGCAGGTGATGCCAGCGTCGGTGTCACAGGCGCATGTGCCCACGCACGCGCCGCTGGCGTCGCAGTGGTCGTCGGCCGAGCAGGGGTCGCCGTCGTTGCACGGGTTTTGCGGGTTGACGACGGCGTCACAGCCCTCGTCTGAGGCGCAGGTGTCATCGGTGCACGGGTTGTCGTCGTCGCATGCGACCAGGTCCCAGCCTTTCTGATTGTCTCCGCACACCAGGCAGAGGTTGTCGGGGTGGACCGCGTCGCGCTCGACGCACACCCCATCGATGAGGCAGGTGTTCTGGACCACCTGGTGCGCGCAGGCGCCGCCGTCACACAGATCGAAGGTGCAGCTCAACCCGTCGTCGCATTCGGCGTTGTTCTGGCACGGGCACGCAGCTGCCGCGGTGCAGACCCCATCCTGGCAGCTGTCGCTCGTCCCGCAGAGGTTGGGAAGATCGCAGCTCGTGCCGTCGACCAGATGGCTCAGCTGGCACTCGCCCTGGACGCACAACCCCGCGACACATTGGCCGACCGACAAGGCGCTGCAGTCGAGCGCGCTCCCGGCGCAGGTTCCGCCGCCATCGCAGCTGTCAGCCAGCGTGCAGGCGTCGCCGTCGTCGCATGGGCTGCCGGGCGAGAGGTTGTCGTAGGTGCACTCCGGTTGGCCGGCCACGCCCGTGCAGGTGGCGACCTTGCACGCTTGAGAAGCGCACTCATAGGGCGTCCCCTGGCAGAGCCCGGACACACACACGCCGTCTACCACACACGGATCGTCGGGTTCGCAGGGGGTGCCCTGGAGCTCGTCGTTCAACAGCACCAGGCACTGCCCCTCCTCGCACTTGTAGGTCTCGCACGGGCCTTTCGGCGGCGCGTCCACAGCCGACTCGCAGTCGGTAGACAAAACGCACATGAACTCGCAACCCAGACAGCTGCCGTCCTGACACGTCCCCAGAGCCTCCGAAGCGCACGCTGGTCCATCCGCGCAGGGAGCGCCGTCGGCCGCCGCCGGGTCCTGTTGGCAGCCCCCCGTGGGCGAGCAGGTGTCCACGGTGCATGGGTCCTGGTCATCGCAGTCGATGCCCGACCAGCCCCACTGAGTGATCGATGGTCGACACGCCCGGCATGGGTCGCTGGGCGACACCGTGTCGACGAAGTAGCAGCTGCCATTGATGGCGCAGTTGACGGCGAAGGGCTCGAACTGGCAGCTGCCACCGATGCATCGGTTGAGGGTGCAGTCGAGCTGATCATCGCACTCAGAGTCGTCGGTGCACGCGCATGACTCCGCGTCCCAGCTCTCCTGGCACACCCCCGACTCCGTGCAGGAGCCGTCGATGAGGCACGGTGTCCCGGTGCTGCAGGCGGCCCCCGCCGCATAGCCGTCGATGCCGCATGCTCCCTCGCCGTCGCACGTGGCGATGGTGCACAGGCTGTCGGCGCACGTGGTCCCCAGCGCCGCGTGGGTCGCGACGCATTGCCCGGTGGCTTGATCACAGGCTCCACTCTGGCACCGGCCCTGGTCCAGGTGGCCGCAGTCCACATCGGCCAGGCCGGTGCAGCTGCCGTCACTGCATGTGCCGGTGATGCACAGGCTGCTGTCCGAGGTGCATGAGGCCCCATCGTTGGCGGCCACCGAGGTGCACCGCTGGTTTTGACAGTCCACGCGCTGGCACGCGTTGACCGCGACTGTCCCAACGCACTCCTCGTCCAGGGTGCAGCTCGGCCCGCCGTCACCCCCTTCGTCTTCAGCGGGTGCGTCCACCACCACGTCCGCCGCGGCGCCTCCGGACCGCTCGATGTCGATGCAGTTGGCGCTCGACGCCGCCAGCGCCAAAGCGCTCGCGAGTGGCCCGAACCTCAATCGTTGCCGGCGAACATCCAAACGTTGCGCTCCTGAGTGTTGGTTTGACCGCCCTCGCGGACGCCGCCAAAGACATATAACATCTTGTTGATGTCCAGCCCGACCATACCGGTCGCGCGGTTGTCATTGACCCAACACGGGGTGCCGCAGCTTCCTGTGACCGAGTCGAGGACCCGATAGCGCCAATTCGAAGCGTCGGTGACCGAGCCGTCGGTCGGGGCGAAGACCATGATGATGGTCATGGTCTTGTTGTCGGCCCCGTCGGTGCCGACCTGATTGCCGACCGCGAAGAAGTGATCGTTGAAGGTCGTGACCGACGTGAACTCGATCTGCGCCTGGGTCTGTAGCTCCGGGACGTTGATCTTGACCAGCTCTCCGGGGAACGCCCAGCCCGCGTACAGCATCCCCTTTTTTCCCACCGCGACCGCCGTCTCCTCGGTGGACGTCGCGTCGGAGGCCGGGCCCGCGCCAGCGAGGGCGTTTGTCCAGGACACATCCCAACCCGCCTGCGAGCGGCTGAGCGTTCGGATGTTACCCAGATAGGTGTCGATCAAAAACGGCTCGTCGCCGTGAGAGACGAACCCGGCGGGCGCGCCGATGGCGATGGAAGAAGGGGTGCAAGCGATGCCAAAGCCGCCGTCCGCACAGGACCAGATCATCCCCGCGTCCACGAAGAGCCACTGTTCGGCGGTTCCGCCGATGTCGGGCGCGTTTAACCAGCCGTGATAGGTGTCCGTGATGTCGTCCCCTGTGTAGGGGGTCCAATCTTGCCACGTGGTCGTGTATTCCACGGGCTGCTCGGCGACGGCGGCGAAGGCCTCGGTGACGCCGTGACGGCCCAGCGGAAGGAGGGTCTGAGTGTACATGGGACCGGACCACTCTTCGGCGGTCGCGGCGACGAAGTGGCCGGCATGAACGTCGCCGAAGCACATGGTCCCCATCTCCGAGCCGGTGCCGCCACACGGCGCGTTCGGGACGGTGTAGGTGGCATAGGCCTCGGCGCCGTGTATGCGGTGAGCGCGCTCGTAGCGGTCGGGCAGCTCCGGATGGTTGTGGGTGTCCGTAGAGCTCTGCTCGAAGCCGTCGCACAGCCCCTTCCAGCACCAATCGCCGGTGGTCGAGGCGTCACCGTCGTCACATGGCGCGAAGTCCGCCGACGTCGTCGTGAGGCACTCCCCGGCCTCGCAGAAGTCGCCACCGCACTGACTCCACGTACTCGTGGAGCCGCACTCGGTGCCGTCGGAGACCGGTGACCACGCTTGCGGGTTGTTGTCGATGTCGCACTGCTCGCATTCGTTTTCGCCGTTGAGCTCCAATTGGGGGATGCACTTGCCGCCGATATAGCAGGCCCCGCTCCCGGGGTCGTACTCGGGGGTACACGCGCCAGATTGACAGATGCTCTGGGTGCACGAGGCTCCAGACCCAGCGCAGCTCGACCCCTCCGCTGCGTTGGTCCAGGAGGTCTGGGACGTCGACGTCGTGCAAGCCTGGCAGTCGTTTTCCGGGTGGGTCGCGCCGTCCGCCAGGCAGGTCTCGCCGATGAGGCAGCTGTCGGATTTCACCGCGTTGTCACAGCCGCCCTGAGAGTCACAGCTGTCCACAGTGCAGTCGTGGCCGTCATCGCAGCTATACGGGTTGCCGATGCACGAACCGCCCGAGCAGGTGTCGTTGAACGTGCAGCTGTCGCCGTCGTCGCAGGGCTTGGTGACGTCGGTCCAGCTGCTCGTGGACACGGTGTCGACGCACTCCTGGCAAGGATTGTCCGGGTTGACGCCACCGCTGAGGACGCACTCGTTGTCGATCAGGCAGTGTCCCGGTTTCAGCGTAATGTTGCAGCCGCTCCCGGTGCATTGCGCGTCCTCGCACCACCGTGGCGAGCAGTTGGTGCTCCCGCCGACGCAGGTGCCCAGGCCGTCGCACGTGTCAGGGCTCGTGCACGCGAGCCCGTCGTCGCAGGTGTCGCCGGCGTCGACACCGCTCCACGCGGTACTCGACAGCGCCCCGTCGCATTTCTGGCACTCGTTGCTCGGGTTGAGCGCTCCGGGGCTCCGGCACGCGTCGTTGATCAGACAGTGGCCGCTGTTGATCGTGAAATCGCAGCCGCCCAGGCCGTCGCAGGCGTCCGATGTACACGTCTTGTTGTCGTTGCACAGGTAGGCGGACCCAGCACAGACGCCGTTGGAGCAGCTGTCGCTGTGGGTGCATGGCTGCCCGTCGTCGCAGTCGCCGCCGATGTTGGTCCACGAGGTCTGGGAGGTCCCCGGCTGACAGGCCTGGCAGACGTTGCTCGGGTCGGGCGAGCCGACCTGATAGCAGGTCCCGTCGATGACGCAGAAGCCGGCGGTGATGACGCTCTCGCAGCCGTCGGGAGCGTCAGTGCATTGTTCGCTCGTGCAGGTCAGGCCATCGTCGGGGCACGAATAGGTGGTGCCCGAGCAGCTGCCCGCGGAGCAGCTGTCCGCATTGGTGCAGTCGTCGCCGTCGTCGCAGGCCCCGCCGTCAGCGGCCGACCAGGCGCTTGTGCTCTGGGTGGTCAGGCACGCCTGGCACGGGTTGTTCGGGTCGGGTTCGGAGTCCGAGCGGCAGGTGCCGTCGATGAGGCAGAACCCGTTCAACAGCTCCGCGCTGCAGCTGCCATCACCGTCGCATTGATCCGTCGTGCAGGGCTGACCGTCATCGCAGGAATAGGGTTCCCCGACGCACGCGCCTCCCTGGCAGGCGTCGTCCTGGGTGCACGGATCGGCGTCGTCGCACGGCAATGAGCCGGTGAGCGGGACCTTCTTGCACTCTTGAAGCGTCACATCGCAGACGCCCGTATTGCAGCCGTCGCTCAGGTTGTCGCAGTCACCATCGGATTGGCATCCGCATTCTTCCGCGCTGCTGTTCCACGTCCATACGCATTCCCCGGCGGAGTTGCACTGCTCCATCTCCGTGCACACGTCGTCATCTTCACAGGAGATCCCCTCCTGCACGCTGCCCTGGCAGTTGCCAGCGTTGCAGACTCCCAGCATGCAGTCGGTGTCGAGCTCGCTACAGTCTTTGGCCACCCCCTGGCAGTTGCCCGAGGCGTCGCAGAGGTCGCCCTCGGTGCAGGGGTCGGCGTCGTCACATGACGTCCCGGATGCCGCGTCCACGGCCACGCAGGCGTCGGCGTCTTCGTCGCAGACCCCGAGGGTGCAGAGCCCGCTCACCGGGCCGCAGTCGGTGGGCTCGCCGCCGCACACGCCTGCGGAGCATACGTCGCCGGTGGTGCAGAAGAGGCCGTCGTCGCAGTCGGCACCGTTCAACACCGCGTCGGGGACGGCGACACAGTTGAACGAGGTGCAGGTCCAACGCTGGCATTGAGGCGGTGGGTTCGCGGCGCAGTCCGTGTCCAAGGTGCACTCGCAGGTGCCCACGCAGAGGCCTCCGGCGCAGTGATCATCGGCCGTACAGTCATCTCCGTCGTTACACGAGTTGGCGTCGTTTGGCGCGAACGCGCAGTCGCCGCTGCCGAGATCGCAGCTGTCGTCGGTGCAGCTCTGGCCGTCGTCACAGATCGCGATCGACCAGCTCAGCGCGCTCCGCGGAGGGTCGCAGAGCATACAGGGGTTGTCGGTTTTGGTCTCTCCTTCGGTCAGGCAGCTGTTGTCGATGACGCACGTCCCCGCGACAGGGACAAACTCGCACTGCCCGCCGTTGCAGATGTCGTTGGTGCACGCCAGGCCGTCGTCGCAGTCCGCGCTGCTCTCGCAGGTGCAGGCGCTGGCGCCCACGCAGACACCGTCGAGGCATGTGTCGGGGTTCGTACACTCGTTGCCGTCGTCGCACGTCGTGCCATTTTCCGCCGGGCTCAGATCGCAGACGCCCCCGATGCAGGCGCCGGCAGCGCAGATCGTATCGAACGCCGAGCAGTCCTTTGGAGTACCCTGGCAGATGCCATCGACGTCGCAGGCGTCTTCACTGGTGCACGCGCTGCCGTCGTCGCAGGAGGTCCCTACGGTGAGGTTCTCCCAGATGCACTGGTACCCGTCGCCCAGCGCCACGCACGACCCCGTCTGGCACGCGCCACCGCTGCAGTCCACGGGCGGCGCATCGCAGACGCCTTGCTGGCAGAGCCCTCCTTGGTAGCAGGGATCGCCGACGTCACAGGGCGTCCCCTCGGCGGCCTCGTCCCCGATCGCCTGGCAGAGGCCCTCGTCGCACTTGTGCTTCTGACAGGGCAGCAATGGCGGCGCCTCGGGGTTCGTGGCGCAGTCCGAGCTCAGCACGCACTGGACGTCGCACTCGCATTGGCCCGCGATACACACCGACGCGTTCGCGCCGCAGGTCAGCCCGGCTTGGCACGGCGTGTCGTCGGGCGAGGGGGTGTTGCTGCAGCCGCCGGTCGGGGTGCATTCGTCGACCGTGCAGGCTTGCCCATCGTCGCAATCCACCGGCGACCAGCTGGTCGTGCTCAGAGCGGGAGCACAGCTGAGGCATGCGTTGTTGGGCGCCAACTCCCCCGGCCAGGAGCACTCTCCGTTGATGGCGCAGGCGGCCGCATAGGGCACAAACAGGCACTCCCCATCCTCGCAGCTGTCTTTGGTGCAGTCCAGCCCATCGTCGCAGTCGGTGGAGGTCTCACACGGGCACGACCCGGTCTCGATACAGACGCCCGTGGCCGAGCACGTCCCCCCCTCGAGGCACGGGTTGCCGCTGCTGCACGGGGCGCCCTCGGTGACTCCCTGATCGACGCACTGGCCTTCACCGTCGCAGGTGGCGGCGTAGCACAGTGGCGCGCTGCAGGCGACGCCCGCCTCCGCGACGTCGACGGTGCAGGTCCCATCGGTCTCGTCACAGCGACCGGTGGCGCAGACGTCCTCGTCCAGGTCGCTGCAGTCGCGCGGCATGACGCCCGCGCATTCACCCGCCTCCGTGCAGGTCCCGACCTCGCAGAGCGATGTCTCCGTGCACTCCAGGCCCACCTTGCTGACATCCGTCGCCAGCGCGCAGCTGCCCGATTGGCAATCCACGCGGGTGCAGCTCGTGGGCGCCAATTTACCGATGCAGTCTTCATCCACCGTACAGGAGTTTCCGTCGCTGACCACGGCGTCTACGGCGATATCTCCCGAGCCGCCGCCGGTCCGGTCGACATCGATGCAGGAGCTCGTCGCGGCCCCCACCATCGCGATGAATACGCCGGTTATACGAAGGGTTTGCCGTGGCGGCAGGTTGATCATGGTTGTCCCTGAGTCTAGTCGCTCATAGAGCGAACCAGAAGGCGGCGTTCAGCTCAAATTTTTGCCGGGTCGAGCGCCCTCTTCAGGGCTCTCGTCGGAGCCACCCACTCAGCGTTGATGATGTCGCCCGGCACGTCGAGCTGGAACGAGAGCGTGGACCGTACCTCCGCGTCCGCTGGATAGATATCGATCCGACGTCCGGGATATCCCGCGCCCGCCAGCTCGGTCAAGGCGTCGGCCAGGGGGCTCGCGATGTCACCTGCGACGGCGTCGAGGTGCCGCTGGGGGCGGCGCCAGACGGCGTTGGGGACGCGACCGCGGAACAGGCGCGGCGCGGGCTGATTGAGCCGCACCGCGGACCGCCCGGCGGCCACGAAGCGCGCCACGTTGTCATGGGCGTCGTCGACGAGCACTCGCGAGGCTCCGAATCCGGGCTTGCCGATCAGCTCTGCCAGCTCTGGGATCTTGAGCCCGGCGTGGCCGCTGGAGCGCTGGACGTGGGTCAACAGCAGGTGACGGATGCGCGGAGGAAGCTCGTCGAGCCACCCTCGACAGCCCGGGGAGATCATCTGAACGAGCGCGCCCGTCGTGTGGCTGCGGCACATGATGCGCGGGTGGGTGTCGAAGCTCGACGGGCCCAGGTCGACGTCAGCGGGGGGGCCCAGGAGCGCGGTGAATCCCGGCAGGTGTTGGGCGATCCGCCACAGGCGCCAGGTGTAGCCGGCGGTCCAGATCCGCATGTAGGGATCGAGCTCGCGCTCCAGCGAGGCGTGGTGCATCCCCCACAGCAGCTCCCAGATGCCGGGCTTGAGCCGCAAGAACTCGGTGTGTGACAGGATGCTTCGTGTCCGGAACAGGGTCGGGACGTCGCGCACCATGCTGGCGACGCTCATCACCCAGTCCCACAGGACCTCGTCGGCGTCCCAGACGATGCCGTCGAGGCGAACCCCGGCGTCGACCATCGCGCGCCCCCTGCCGTACTGACGGGCTCCGTACGGGGTCTGGGGGAGTGGTACCGCTCCGTAGGTGCCGGCGGAGCTCACGCCTGTCGGGCCCACTCGGTGAAGACGAACTCGACCCCTTTGTGGCTCATGACGTCACCCTGAACGATCTGCCTCCAGCCATCGAGGGCGGGCAGGAAGGTGTCGCACTCGAAGACCCCGCGGACTCGGGTCAGATGCACCCGGTGGCAGTGGGCCGAGGCGAAGGCCTCCGCGTAGACCGCCGCGCCGCCGACGGCGAAGGCCCGGTGGCAGCCGGCGGCCTGTTCGACCGCATCAGCGAAGCTGGTGGCGTGGAGCACACCCGAGGGCAGCTCCAGCTGCGGAGCGCGGCTGAGCACGATGTTGCGGCGGGCGCTCAAGGGGCGGTAGGCGTCCGGGATGGATTCCCAGGTCCGCCGACCCATGATGACCGCGTTGTGGCCGTCACCGATGGTGGTCTCCTTGAAAAACGCCAGGTCCGCCGGGAGATGCCACGGGAGGTCACCGTCTCGGCCGATACCACCGTCGAGGTCCGCCGCTACGATGGCCTCGAGGATGGGCAGGTCACCGTGGGCGCCGCTCACACGGCGACCTTGAAGCGGATGAACTTGTGATGCTGGTAGTCCTCGAGGACGATGTCCTCATAGGTTTGCTCCAGCACCGGCTTGTCTGCCAGCCGCAGCGTCGGCAGCGGGAGCGGCTCCCGCTGGAGCTGCCGTTGGAGCCCTTCGACGTGGTTGGTGTAGATGTGCGCGTCGCCCATCGTGTGCACGAAGTGTCGAGGCGTCAGCCCGCACTCCTTGGCCACCATCATGAGCAGCAGTGAATAGCTCGCGATGTTGAACGGCACCCCCAGGGCGAGGTCTGCCGAGCGCTGGTAGAGCTGGACGTCGACAAAGGGCCCCGACACGTAGAACTGGAACATCGTATGACACGGCGGCAACGCCATCTTGGGGACGTCGGCGACGTTCCAGGCGTTGACGATGATGCGTCGGGACTGGGGGTTGTTCTTGATGAGGTCGATGGCGTTGGTGATCTGGTCGATCCCGGTGCCTCCCCAGTTACGCCACTGGTGACCATAGATCGGGCCCAGCTCTCCCTGCTCGTCGGCCCAGGCATCCCAGATGGGGCTGTGTTGGGTCAGATCGTCGTTGATGTTGGTCGAGCCGCGTAGAAACCAGAGGAGCTCGTACACGACGGCCTTGAACAAGACCTTCTTGGTCGTGAGCAAGGGGAAGCCCTCGCGCAGATCGTAGCGGGTCTGGGTGCCGAAGATCGACAGGGTGCCCGTGCCCGTGCGATCCATGCGCTCTTCACCCTCGTCGAGCACGCGCTTGATCAGGTCCAGGTACTGTCTCATGAAACCATCCTCCCGGTCTGCCCCGACATTACTTGCCTCCGCCCAGCGCGCGTCAATCGAAATGCGCAACAACGCGAAAGCCTACGGGAAGCGTTGGATCACCCGGGCGCGAGCTGGGATCAGCGGCCACTGGCGAGGTCGCGGGACCGCGCGGCGGATCCCGAGCACGCGCCGAAAACATGGGTGGAAGATGCGGGCCAGCCCGGCCGGGGAATCTCGCGATCAACCCCACGGACCGGCTCCATGAGACCCCGGCGCGGCAGCGCGAGGTCACACACCCGGCCAGCAACATCGCGAGGCCACGCTCGATGGCGCAGGGAGGTCGCGCTGGTCAGCGCTGCGGATCCGCCGGTCGCCGCAGCCGCGGAATGAACCACCCGGGCTACGACCCCGGCTCGCCCGCCAGCGCGACGTC
>JAAZYN010000500.1 GCA_014239625.1 Myxococcales bacterium
CGCTCGAAGGGTGGCGGCGAGTTGTCTGGACGCATGCATCCATGTAGCGTTCGACGTGGCCCCAGCTGGCGTGTGGCTGTGAGGATAGAGGTGAGTCGATGAAGCGGTTGTTCGCGTGTGCGGCGTTGGTGCCCTTGTGTCTGGTGTTGGTGGCGTGCCCCGAGGGTATCGAGACCGTGTCTCCGGACGCCATCGCGAACCCTGGCTCGGTAGGCGCGAGCTGCAGGCCTGTGCTCCACCCGGACGCGAAGATCGAGGAACACCTTCCGCTCCAAGAAGCCCTCGAGGCTGCGCCGGGCCTTCTGACCGATGGCGCGAATTCGCGATCCGCCCTTGCCGATGACCATGGCCTTGTGGCTCTTGCGCGCCACGTGCACCGTCGCCAGGATCTCCAGCAGCCCGTCACGCGGGCGCTCGGTCCACTGGTCCACGCTCGCCGCGACATGGTACGGCAGCTCCTGGCCCAGCTGCATGAACAGCTGCTCGCGAATCATCTCAGCGGCGATGAAGCGCATCGATCGGTCGGTCAACTCGTCCTCGGGAAACAGCGGCGGCCCCTCGGGGAGCAGGGGACGGGTGGCGGCCAGCAGGGTATCGACCCCGTCGCCCTTCAAGGCGCTGACCGGCACCACCGCCACCCATGAGTGGAGCTCGCCAAGATCCGCCAGCAGCGGGAGCAGCCGGGACTTGTCCTTCAACTGGTCCACCTTATTGACCACCGCCACCGCCGGCGTCCCCGCCGCCGCGACCGCCTGGAGGATCTCCAGGGTCTGCTGCCGCGCTCTGTCCGGCCGGGCCAACGCGCTGGAGCCATCCACCATCACATAACAGGCGTCCACATCGCCCAGCGTCCCGACGGCCTGCTCGACCATCCACTGGTTCAGCTTGGAACGAGCCTCATGAATGCCCGGCGTGTCGACGAACACCGCCTGCCAGTCATCAAACGTCGCGATGCCCTTGATGCGGTCACGCGTGGTCTGCGGCTTCGGCGTCGTGATAGCCAACCGCTCGCCCAGGATTTCATTCATCAACGTCGACTTGCCGACGTTTGGCCGGCCGACGATGGCCACGAACCCGCTGCGGTAATCGGACCCAGGCGCGCTCACGTGAGCCGACCGATGGCGTCGACAGCGCGCTCCACACCGGCCTCGTCGACATCCAGATGGGTCACGATCCGGATCCGCTGCGGCCCGATGGCGCCCACCAACACCCCCTCCGCTGCGAGGCGCTCGACCACCTCCGCGGCCGTCCCCAGCTCCCGGGGGATGTCCAGGTACACCAGATTGCTCTCCACGCGATGAGCGGGTGTCCCGACTCCCGCGCCAACGAACGCCTCCACCAACCGAACGGCGCGAGCGTGGTCGTCCACCAACCGGTCCACGTGATGCTCCAGCGCATACTCCGCGGCCGCCGCCAGGATCCCCGCCTGCCGCCATCCTCCACCGAGGCGGTGGCGGACCCGGTCCGCTTCGGCGATCGTGGCGCGCGCGCCGGCGATCACGGAGCCCACCGGCGCACCCAGCCCCTTGGAGAAGCAGACGCTGACGGTGTCCACCGCGGATGTCAGCGCCGACGGCTCGACCCCCAGGGCCATGGCCGCGTTGAACAGTCGCGCCCCGTCCAGGTGAACCGCCATGCCACGGTCTCGGCCCCACTGGATCGCGGGCGCCAGCTCCTGTGGGCTGTGGACTGCCCCGCCGGCCCCGTTGTGGGTGTTCTCCAGGGTCAGGAGCGACATCCTCGGCGCCTTCACGAAGTCAGGAAACGCCACCGCGTCCAGCAGGGCGGGCGTGATCAACCCCCGCGGTGCGTCGATCTGAGCCAGCTGCAGGCCCGAGCTGGCAGCGGCGCCACCGCCCTCCCAGCGGGCGACGTGTGCGCGCCGCTCGCAGAACACGACGTCACCGCGGCGCGTGTGCACCGCCAGACCGATCTGGTTGCCCATGCTGCCGCTCGGCACGAACAGGGCCGCCTCCTTGCCGAGACGTTCGGCTGCCCGCGCTTCAAACCGATTGACGGTGGGGTCATCTCCCCAACAGACGTCACCTACCACCGCCTCTGCCATGGCGCGGCGCATCGCCGGCGAGGGGCGCGTGACGGTGTCCGAGCGGAGATCTACAGGTGCACGTTCGACATCCATCCTGCGGTTCTCCCCCACCTTGTGCCGCTGCGTCAACGCTCACCGACAACGCGCCACGGAGCGGCTCAGGATGGTTCGAGCGGGAGGTCCGTCCGGGTTGCCCTCCGTGGCGAGGCGCGCGACCGCTGTCGTAGCAGCATTACTCGAAGGCCGCGGACCGCCACCAGCGGTGGAGACGATCAGGAGGTCGCATTGAACTGCCCTGATTTGCGGCGTCAGAAGACGAGCGTCGCCGTCAGCGAGACCTCGAACCGCGGATCGAGCCGCAGGCCCCAGGGGTCCTGTATCCGCCCCATCGCGTCGAGGCCCACAATCCAGCCCGGCTCGGCGTTCCAGACCGAGTCCAGCGCCTCACCGGCGACCCGTAACGAACGGGCCCAGGGGCGGACCCTCTCGGCGCCCCGCTCGTATTGCCCTCCGAGCAAGTCGGGCAGGGTCTCGACGGTGCTGTGGACACCGGCCATGCCCCGCATCACCCGGTCCCGTAACATCAAGAGGTTGGTCAGGGGACGCCAGCCGCCAAACGCGATCGACGCGCGCCACCGCGTCAGGTCGGCCTCGACCATCACCCGCAGCTCCTTGTGCACCACGAACATCCTGGTCCTCAACCCGGTCGTGATCTCGGCCGTGACCCGTACGTCGCCGCGCAGGAAATCCGCGCTGAGTCCGCCGAGGGTGAAGCGCACAGCGGGCCCGCTCGGATCCACCGTCGTGGCTTTGAGCAGCGTCGGGCTACTCTCCGAGATGGGCTTGGCGTGGCTCGGCGTCGCCATGAACAGCAACGTCCCTGCTGCGAGGCAAGCAACTCGTATGGGCCAAGACATCACCACCGCCAGATCACACTATAAGCGTAGGCACCTGGCGCGGTGCAATTATTCCGTCAGTGACGAACTGAGTGTTTCCGCCAGCGCGTGCATCACCACGGGCGCAATGGTGTGCTCCCCGTCGAACGCCCTGAAGTCCACCTCGAGCCCCGCCGCCACCAACATGTCGCGGAGCGCTTCGGCGCCGAAAAACGGGAGCAGCGGGTCGGAGCGGCCGTGCGTCTGGAGCACTCGGAGGCCTGCGCGGCGGGGCGCCAGCTTGGTCCACTCCTCCATGTTGAGCAGCGTCCCGCTGAGGGTGATCAGCGCGGCCGGCGGCTCCTCGAGTCGCAAGGCGGTCTCCGTGGTCAACATAGCGCCCTGCGAGAACCCACCGATGACCATCTGCGAGGTCGACAACCCATAGCGCAGGAGCAGCGCGTCGAGGGTCGCGCGGAGCTTGCGGCGCGCGGGCGCCAGCCCCTCCGGTCGATCGTTGGCCAGATCGCGCAGCCTGCCGGCGCGCATCAGCTGTTCGATCCGCCCGGTGTCCAGCTTCCACCACGCGCGCCCGCCAAAGCCCGCCAGCTCGGGCGGGGTGAGGGGCGCTTCGGGGAACGCCCACGCCACGTTGGCCGCCAGCTCCGGCCGCATCCGATTGAGCTCTGGAGCCAGGCCCACCAGATCCGTCCCCGGCGCACCGAAGCCGTGGCACAAAACGACCAGCCCGCGCACCTCCGCCGAGGGCTCCAACAGGCGCACCGTCAAGCTGGTTCCCGGCAGCTGCGCGGTCTTGACGCCGACCATCAGTGGGCCTCCAGCTGACGAGGGGTCTTCTGGGCGAGGAAGTACTCCGCCAAAATGATTTTCCAGCGTTCCTCCT
>JAAZYN010000501.1 GCA_014239625.1 Myxococcales bacterium
GCGACGGCTCAGACAACCCCGAGGTCCAATCATGAAGATGTCCCGATTCCACGCGCCTACGCTGCGCGACGCTCCGAGGGATGCGGAGCTACCGAGTCACAAGCTGCTGATTCGGGCCGGGTTCATCCGCCAGGTCACCGCTGGTGTCTACAACCTCTTGCCCCTGGGTCTCCGCACCGTCAGAAAGATCGCCGCCATCGTCCGCGACGAGATGGACAGCGCCGGGGCTCAGGAGGTCCTGATGCCGACGGTTCAGCCTGCGGAGCTGTGGGAAGAGAGCGGGCGCTGGAAGAAGTATGGGCCGGAGCTGCTGAGGTTCACCGATCGCAAGGGCAACGACGGGTGCCTCGGGCCGACCCATGAAGAGGTCATCGTCGATCTCGTGCGCCGTGACGTGCGCAGCTACAAACAGTTGCCGCTGAACCTGTACCAGATTCAAGGTAAGTTTCGAGACGAGATACGTCCACGCGGGGGGCTCATGCGCGGCCGCGAGTTCATGATGAAGGACGCGTACTCCTTCGACGTCGACCATGACGCGGCCAGGGCCAGCTATCAGTCGATGTATGACGCCTACTTCAAGATCTTCGCGCGTTGTGGATTGGACTTCCGCCCCGTCGAGGCCGACGCAGGCAACATCGGCGGGTCGATGACCCACGAGTTTCAGGTGTTGGCTGACACCGGCGAGGACGCCATCGTCTCGTGTTCGGAGTGCGACTATGCAGCCAACGTGGAGATGGCCGAGCTGCCCGCGCCCGCTGGCGACATCGGCCCCGCTGGAGACGGGGCTCCTCAGCGCGTGGACACGCCGGGGAAGAAGACCGTCGCGGAGGTCACCGGCTTTCTTGGCGTTGGCGCTGACCGTCTGCTCAAGACCCTCATCGTGGTCGCTGCGAGCGGTGAGGGGGACGACGAGACGACCGAGGTCTACGCAGCGATCCTCCGCGGTGACCGCGAGCTCAACATCCTCAAGGTCAAGCGCGCCCTGGGAGCTCACACGGTCGAGCTCGCCGACGACGCCACCGTGGTGGAGGTGACGGGCGCCCCGGTGGGATACGCCGGACCGGTGGGGCTGAGCGTTCCCGTGCTCATCGACCCGGAAGCAGCGCGGGTGGTGGACGCCGTCTGCGGTGCAAACGCGGCGGACCAGCACTTCATCGGCGTGCAGCTGGGGCGTGACTTCGACCCCAAGCGGATCATCGACCTGCGGATGGCCGAGGGTGGAGATCCTTGCCCGCGGTGCCAAGGAACCCTGCGAGCGTTTCGTGGCATCGAGGTGGGTCATGTGTTCTTGCTTGGGACCGACTATAGCGAGCCCATGGGCTGCACCTTCCTCGACCGCAATGGCAAGACGGCGCCGATGGTCATGGGGTGTTACGGCATCGGCGTGACTCGAATCATGGCCGCCGCCATCGAGCAACGCCACGATGACAAGGGGATCAAATGGCCGGTCTCCCTGGCGCCCTTCGAGTGCGCGGTGCTGTCGCTGGGCAAGCCTGGCGACGTCGTCGCTCAAGCGGCCGAGGAGATCTACGAGGGTCTGCGCTCCGCTGGTGTGGAGACCCTGTTTGACGATCGTAAGGAGCGCGCCGGCGTTAAGTTCGCTGACGCTGAACTCATCGGGTTTCCGGTCGTGGTCGTCCTCGGCAAGCGCGGATTGGACTCGGGCCAGGTCGAGGTGAAGATCCGCTCGGACGGGAGCAAATACGACGTGGCCATCGACGGCATCGTCGACTTCGTCACCCATCAGCTTGGGGAGCTGGCTGCGCGATGACGCCGAGCCCCGCAGATTCGATCATTGTCGCCGTCGATCGGCCCGACGCGGCCTCGTTCTGGAGCATTGTGACGCCCTTGCGAGAGCGGACCGCCCTCAAGTGGGTCAAGATCGGCTCGGTGTTGTTTTGCGCCGAGGGGCCGACGTTCGTGCGCGAGGTCGTGAGCAGCGGCCTGTCCGTGTTCCTCGATTTGAAGCTCCACGACATCCCTCACCAGGTCGGGCTCACCATCGGGCGGTTGCGCGACGTCGGCGTGCACCTGCTCACCGTCCACACGTCGGGCGGTGCGGCCATGCTCGAGGCTGCAGCCTCGGCTGCCGGCGACGATCTGGGTTTGCTCGGCGTGACGGTGCTGACGAGCCACGACCAAGCGTCGCTGGCGGCGACCGGCGTGGAGCTGGCGCTCCGCGAGACGGTGGCGCGTCGTGCACGCCTGGCGTCTGACAGTGGTCTTCACGGGATCGTCTGTTCTCCCCTGGAGGTGGCCACGGTCAGACCGGCGCTGCGCGACGCCATGGAGATCGTGACCCCGGGTATCCGGCCTCCGGACTGGGCCACCGACGATCAAAAGAGGACCGCCACTCCGGCCTCGGCGATCGCGGCGGGCTCCACGAAGCTGGTCATCGGCCGCCCTATTACTCACGCCGACAGCCCCCCCGACGCCTTCGACGCCATCGCCGCGTCCTTGGGCTGAGCGACCGTGTCTGCCCGCATCTATGGCGCGAACGCGGTGGGTGAGCTCCTCGCTCACGCGCCGGAGGCGATCGCGGTGCTCTATGTTCGCCGGGACAGCGAGCAGTCGGCCGACGTCGACGCCCTCGTGGATCGTGCCCGCGCGTGCTCTGTTCGGGTTCACGCGCTCTCTGCAGAGGAGATGCGAACCCGCGCGGGCAGTCGCGGTGGCACGGTGATCGCGGCCGAGGTCCGAATCGCGCAGGCCCCGGACGTCACCGATTTTTCCGCTGACAGCACGCCGCTGCTGGTGCTCCTCGATGGAGTGACCGATCCACACAACCTGGGTGCGATCTTGAGGAGCGCGTCGGCGTTCGCCGCGGACGCCGTGATCGTCGCCAAGCGCAACTCGGCCCCGCTCAACGATGCGGCGGTCAGGGCCAGCGCTGGTGCTGCCGCGTATACGCCCCTGATCCGCGTCACCAATCTGGCTCGGACCGTGCGTCAGCTGCGTGACCAGGGGATCTGGACCATCGCCACGACCGTCGGGGCGCCGATGACGATCTGGGACTGCGATCTCACCCTGCCAACGGCGATCATCATCGGTGCTGAAGGCAAGGGGATCCGTCCCGGCGTGGTCAAGGCGTGCGACCTCCAGGCTGGCTTGGCCCTGCCATCTCCGATCGGCTCACTGAACGCTAGCGTCTTCGCCGGCGCCGCTCTTGCGATAGCGGCGCGTGCCCGCCAGACGGACCGGTAACCCAGGAAGTGAGGCTTGACGAGGTCTTCACAGGTGCGTAAGCACATACTCGGTCCTGCTTTTCGCCCGCCGCAAAAGCAGTGTTGACACGCCTTAAACCCCTAAGTATAAGGCGCCCTCGCTAGCGAAAGCGGTCGTTTTCCGGGCGGAAATGGCGCGCTGGCGTAGCTCAATTGGTAGAGCAGCTGATTTGTAATCAGCAGGTTGCGGGTTCAAGTCCCATCGTCAGCTTTCCCAATCAGTTCTTTGAAGTTTTCGCAGCAAGATCCGCGTCACGTTCCGCATGAACGTGCGTGGCCACGTGGAGGGGTGCCCGAGTGGTCAAAGGGAGCAGACTGTAAATCTGCCGGCTTACGCCTTCGAAGGTTCAAATCCTTCTCCCTCCACCAGCGCCTCGTCCACGGGATCTCCGGACCCACCTGCTCGAACCACGCGGGAATAGCTCAGTTGGTAGAGCATCAGCCTTCCAAGCTGAGGGTCGCGAGTTCGAGCCTCGTTTCCCGCTCCATTCGAGTGTGGGACGGTCTGGAAGTCCCGTAGACGACCGCGCGCCACGCCTACATAGCTCAGCGGTAGAGCACTTCCTTGGTAAGGAAGAGGTCACCGGTTCA
>JAAZYN010000502.1 GCA_014239625.1 Myxococcales bacterium
GAACACCATATGGCGCTGAATCTTCCGCAGGTCACCCATCATGTGCTGTTCGTATCCAGGCATGAAGCAGAACGGCAGGTTGATGATCTGGAACTTGATGCGACCGGCCCACCGGTCCATCACCCCCATGGCGATGTCGGCCGCCCGCTGTGTGTCGGGGTTTACGTGAACGGTTGCGCGCCCAAACGGCGTCAAGAACTGGACGTTGAGCCAGCGCAGCCCCAGGTCCCAGCACAGCTGAGCGACCTCCGGCAGGCTCTCGTGGTTGCTCTTGGTGATGGTGATGTTCATCCCCAACTCGACGCCTGGGGGGGCCGCGCGAACGCAATGGCGGATCCCCGCCAACGTCTGCTCCCACGCGTCGGCGACGCCCACGTTCTGGGCGTGGGTCTTGGCGTCGTGACCGTGGACGCTGAAGAGCAGCGTCGTCAGCCCCGAGCGGACCAGCTTCTCGGCGTAAGCTGGGTAGACACAGCGGCGGCCGTTGGTGGTCACGTTGATCCGGCGGTAGCCGATCCGGCGAGCGTATCTCACCAGCGGGACGAGCTCGTCGTAGAGCGTCGGCTCGCCCCCATCGAAGTCCACCTGCCAGAGCCCCTTGTGGGCGAAGGACGACAAAATCTGCTTCTGATTGTCCAGGTCACCGTCCAGCTGGGTGCGGTTGCCGGTCGCGCAGAACGTGCAGCGGTTATTGCACCGGTAGGTCACGTTCATGATGACCTTGGTCGGCCCGCGCCCCGCCGCCAGCCGCTGGTCGAAGGTCCACTTGAAGCGCCGCAGCTCATCGGGCGTGAAGTCCTCCCCATAAGTCACCGGCACGTGCTGGAACAGGGGGCTGTAGTCGGTGACCTCGGGCAGCTCACCGGGCGCCGCCTCGTGGGTGTCGACGGCCAGCCGGGTCCCGGGCAGGGGGGTCGCGAACTGCACTCCTGGCCACGCCCCGTAGGCCTCCCACAGATGCAGCGCGTAGGCCAGGGTCTGGTTGATCTCGGCCTTTGTCTCGCCGGGCATCCCGATGATGAAGTGGACCAGGGTGTGGATGCCGCGGGTGGTCGCTTGCTTCACGGTGCGCTCGATGGCGTCCAGATCCAGCTGCTTGCCGACGACCTCATCGACCACCCGCTGTACGCCGCTCTCGGCCGACACCGACAGGGTCGCGATGCGGCCGGCCATCGCGTCCAGCTGGTCGGTCGTGACCCAGTCGGCGCGCATCCCATTGGGGAAGTCGAAGCGCAGCTCCGGGTGCCGGTTGAGCACCGCGAGTAGCCCGTCGAAGTGTCCTGGCTTGACGTTGACCATCTCGTCGAGCACGTCGATCCGTGTCGCGCCGTGGGTCTCCACCAGCGCGGCCACCGCCCGCGCCAGGTAGCCCTCGGGGTAGCGGCGCTGGGTCTTGGGGGCGGCTATCCCGCCCCGCCCCGGGTTGCTCGAGCAGTGGCCGCAGCGGTAGGGACAGCCGCGGCTCGACACCATGGGCAGGGTCCTCCCGTCCGCCGGGAAGGCCCAGGCGCCACGACCCAGGTTGGCGATGACGCGGCCCATGAAGGCATCTCGGGCGGCCAGGTCCACCAGCTCCCAGGCGGGCAGCGGCAGGCGCTCCAGATCCTCCACCTGACCGCCGCTCATCCAGCGCGCCGTCGCTGGCCGCCCGCTCTGCGCCAGCTCTTCGCACACCCCGGCGAGGGCCGCCTCGGCCTCGTACTTCAGCCACACGTCCACCTCGGGGTAAGCCCCGAGGATGGCGGGGCCGGGGGCCTCGACGTAGTGCTGACCGCTCTGATAGAGGTCTGCCAACACCAACGGTGTGCTGGGGTGCGCCTCCCGCAGCTCCGCCAGGAGCACGCCCAGGGTCGGATCCCGCCGGGGGGGGCGGTGGAACGGGGTGAAGTGCACCACGATGGCGTCCGAGGCTCCCACGGCGGCGATCACGTCGCCCGCAGGCGCGCCCATCAGCAGCCATCCCGGGTCCCCCTGGGCGGCGCCGGCCAGCCCGCTGGATGGGAGCGCGAAGGCGTCCACGACGCTGACGTCGGCGCCGGCCGCTCGCAACACCGCCGCAGCCTGAACGGCCCCCAGATCACAGTGATAGGGATAGTCGACAAAGTCGCGACTCAGCGCCAGCGGTGGCTCGATGATGGTGAAGTGATGGGTCATGTGCTGCCCGATGGTATCGGTTCGGCGCCGGCGTTCCCAGCTCAGGCCGATCCAACCAGCGAAGCGAGGTCGTCGAGCTCGTCGACGACGACGCCGAGGCGGGCAAAGTGCTCGCGCAAACGAGCCTCGGTCTGCTCGGCGAAGGCGTCCTCCGCGGCCCATGAGATCCCGGCCTGGTCGTACAGATGTTTGACCCGCCACAGGTCATGCATGCGGTCGATGCGGACCGCCCGGACCGATCGCGCCAGGCGCTCGGCCAGGGCGCGCTCGTCCATCGGCAGCATGGGTTGGATCACGGCGAAGGTCGTGATCCCCGCGGCGTGCAGCTGCTCGAGCGCCTCGAGGCGGGCCTCGACGGTGTCCGCGCGGGGCTCGAACAGGGCGCGCCAGCGGTCGTCGTTGGTGGGGATGGACAGTCCCACGGCGGCCTGGCCGGGGTAGCGCGCGAACAGCTGCAGGTCGTCCACCACCCGAGCGGCGCGCGTCAGCACGACCGGTCTGAAGCCGGCGGGCAAGAGGACCTCGAGACATCGCCGCGTGACTCTATATCGCCGCTCCAGAGGCATGTATGGATCGGTGATGATGGGGCTCATCCGCACCCAGCCCGGCTTGGCTTCGGAGACCTCGCGGGCCAGGACCTCGGGCGCGTCGGTCTTGACGTCCACCCATTGGCCCCAGGCGTGCGGAGCGTCGCCGTGGAGCCGGCGCGACAGGTCCGCGCGATCCATCACGTAGCAGAACATGCAGCCGATCATGCAGCCGACATACGGGTTGAGGTAGTAGTGCTCCGGTCCGTCCGGGATCAACACCCGATCGCGGGAGACCTCGCGGACCTGCGTGCGCCGCTCCGACGGCGCTGCGGGCTCGGGCATTACCAGCGAGGCCTCCTGGAGGCGGATCATCTTGAGGAAGGCTTCGGCGACCCGCCGATGCTCGTCGGTCAGCGGGGCGTCGCCTTCGAACTGGCGCCGCACTGTCGCGTTGAACAGCCGCGTCCGCCCCCAGCAGGGGCGAGTGTCATCTCGCGCCTCCAGCTCCATGAGCAGCACCGTCTGTCCGCGCTGCAAGGTCGCGCACAGGCCCTGCTCGTCGTCCCAACCGAGCAGCCGCCACCCCGATGACGACAGGGGGCGCCGTAACAATGGAGCCAACAGATGTCTTGCGGCAGCGCTCACCGCTACACCCTACCCAAAAAAAGCAGAGGGCGAGTCGCCGAAGCGACCCGCCCTCGATGTCCCACGCAGTACGTCCCGATGGAGACGTCAACGATGCGGGCTATCCCGGCCCGTCCAAGAACGGGAAGGTGGCCTCGTCGACCGTCCCGTCGTCGGTATTGACGCCGTCCGGGATGGCCGCGGCCAGGCCGGTGGCCAGGGCCGAGTAGGTCGCGTCGATCACGTCGTAGCTCGGCGTCCTGCCGCCGCAGTCGGGGGCCCCCAGCTCCACGCCGAGGTATGCCGCGCAGGTGGTCTGCGCGCTGTCCAGGTAGAGCCGATCGTCGACCAGGACCCCCGCCAGGCCCGCGTAGGTGTCGGCCGAGGGCGCGCCGGCGGCGGCCAACAGCTGATCGCCGCAGGTCCCGTCGAGGGAGTCGTAGATGGCCAGGTTGGCCTTGATCTCGTCGGTCCAGTCGGTGGCCCAGTCG
>JAAZYN010000503.1 GCA_014239625.1 Myxococcales bacterium
CCATGGCTTGTCTGCGACACTGCCGTCCCAGGCGGAGGTCCCCGATGCGTCGACGATACTTGCGAGTCTATGTGCTCTGCGTGGCTGCCGCCTCGTTGCTCGCGGCGTGTCCGGCGGAGATCGGCGATGTCGCTGAGGTGCCGACCCAGCCTGCTGACGCTACGTCTGGCACCGACGCCGGCGCCGGGGGAGACATCCTGCCCGGTGGCGACGCCTCCGCGCCGGTCCCCTCGACGCCCCAGCGAAAGACGATTCACCGGCTCAACCGCGCGGAATACGACAACACCATCCGGTGGCTCTTCTACGGGCTCGATGTCGGCGCGGCCGAAGACTTTCCACCCGACGACCACGGGGCCGGGTTCGACAACATCGCGGACGTGCTCGCGCTGTCGCCGCTCCTGGTCGAGCTACTCGAGCGGGCGGCGGACGCGATCGTGACCGAGGCGCTCTACCAGCCGATCGCCGAGCCCGCGTTCGTGAACCGCGAAGCCGAGGGGCCCGACACCCTGCAGAGCGTCGGCGGATCCTCGGGAGACTTCTGGAACCTCTGGTCCAACGGCACGGTCAGCGCCGTCGTTCAGCTCCCGGCCGCCGGAAGCTACACGCTCAGCGCGAGGGTCGCCTGTCAACAGGCGGGGCCCGACACCTGCGTGAGCACGCTCATGTTCGACGGCCTCGACGTGCAGGCCTTCGATGTCACGGGCACCAACTCCGATCCCGACGTGATCTCGGTGCAGGTCACCGCGTCGGCGGGCAGCCACACCATCGGCGTGTCCTTCACCAACGACTTCTACGACCCAGCCAACGGGCTTGACCAGAACCTGTTGGTGGATTGGGTCCGCATCGAAGGCCCGACGGACCTCGAGGTCACCTCGAACCCCGTGCGGGAAGCGATCATCGCCCATTGCGTGACCTCGAGCCCAGGCGAGGCGGCGTGCCTGCAGGAGATCGTCGAGAGCTTCGGCAAGCGCGCCTGGCGTCGTCCGCTGTCGACCGACGAGGTGGTGGCCCTGGTGGGGCTCGGCGACGAAGTGACGGCCGCCGGCGGGGACTGGGAGGCGCAGCTCGGGCTGGTGCTCAAGGCGCTCATCTTGAGCCCTCACTTTATCTTCCGGGTCGAGCTGGATACGCCTGACCCCTCGTCGCTGGAGGTGCACCCCCTCACCGACCACGAGCTGGCGACGCGCTTGGCCTATTTCCTCTGGAGCAGCGCTCCGGACACGGAGCTGTTGACCCTCGCCGACGAGGGGCAGCTTCAGGACCCGGCGGTCATCGCCACGCAGGTCGAGCGCATGCTGGCCGACCCAAAGGCCATGGCTCTGGTGGACAACTTCGCGGGTCAGTGGCTCTACATCCGGGCCGTCCCCGACAAGGCGCCGGACGTCTGGTACTACCCCGACTACGACGACCCCCTGCAGGCTGCGCAGCAGACCGAGCTCCACATGTTCGTGGAGCGGTATCTGTTCGAAGACCGCGACATGCTGTACATGCTGGTGGACAGCGAGACGTTTGTGAATCAGCGGCTGGCAGAGCACTACGGGTTGGACTCCAGCGGGATGAACGTCGACTTCCAGCTTGTCGACCTCTCGGCCACCGGGCGCAAAGGGCTGTTCGGTAAGTCCGGGTTGATGACGGTGCTCGCGCATCCGACCAGGACGTCGCCGGTCAAGCGCGGCAAGTGGGTCCTCGAGCAGCTCATGTGTGACGCGCCCCCCGATCCGCCGCCGGGTGTGGAGGGGCTCCTGGACGAAGCGGACCCCACCGGCAAGACGCTCCGCGAGCTGATGGAGCAACATCGCGAAGATCCGTATTGCGCCTCATGTCACAACACCATGGACCCCATCGGCCTGGGGCTGGAGAACTACGACGGCACGGGCGCGTGGCGTGAGACCGACAACGGGCTGCCAGTGGACGCCTCGGGCGAGCTGCCCGGCGGGCTGCTCTTTGCCGACCAAGACGAGATGCTCGACGTGCTGTTGGAGGACCCCCGGTTGCCTGACTGCATCGTCGAGAAACTCTTCATCTACGCCATGGGCCGCGACATCACCGAGGTCGACGGGGCGTACCTGACCAGCATCGCCGACGACTTCGCGGTGTCGGGCAACCGCTTTGCGGCGCTGGCGACCGCTCTGGCGACCAGCGACGCGTTCCGCATGCGTCGCGGGGAAACCGAGCCGACGGGAGGTCCATAGAGATGAGCTTTAGACCTTGGAAAACGGGCCGACTGTCGCGGCGTCTCTTCCTCGGAGGCGCTGGGGCCATGCTCGCGCTGCCACTTTTGGAGTCCAGCTTGCCGCGGCGCCTGCGCGCCGCCGGCGCCGCCGCCGGGGACGGGCCCCCCAAGCGGTTGATCTTCTATTACATCCCCAACGGGATCCACATGGCCAACTGGACGCCTGCCACCACTGGCCCGGCCTGGGCCACGACCCCTATTCTTCAGCCGCTCGAGGATCGAGGGGTCAAAGACGACGTGCTCATCATCTCGGGCCTCGACAACGAGCCGTGCAGGCCCGAGGGGGCTGGCGACCACGCGGCGGGCACGGGGGGGTTCTTGACGTGCCATCACGTGGTCAAGTCCGCGACGGAGTTCGAGAACGCTATCTCGGTCGACCAGGTCGCCGCCAACCACCCTGGCGTCGGTGATGACACCACGTTCCGGTCTCTGCAGCTGGGGTTGGAGGGGGGCTCTTCCGTCGGCGACTGCGACTCCGGCTACAGCTGCGCCTACTCGCGCAACATCTCTTGGGCGGGGCCGCACTCGCCGATGCCGAAGATCACCAGCCCTCGCGTGCTGTTCGAGCTCATGTTCGCCGGGGCCGACCCCGCCGCGACGGCGGAGGAGCTGCAGCGACGTAAGAGCTACCGGCTGAGCTTGCTGGACTATGTCCACAAGGACGCTACAGCCCTGCGAGGTCGGCTTGGCCACACGGATCGTCTCAAGCTCGACGAATACATGACCGGCATCAACGAGCTCGAAAAGCGGGTTCAAGCGAGCAGCGCTGTGCCAGCCTGCGAAATCCCCGGCAAGCCCCTGGACGACTTGGATCTCCAGGAGTCCATGGAGCAGATGACCGAGCTGATGGCGCGCGCGGTCCAGTGTGACATGACCCGAGTGATGTCGTTCATGATGGCTAACGCCGGGAGCAACAGGTCCTACGATTTCCTGGGGGTCAGCGGCGCTCATCACGAGATCAGCCACCACAACAGCGACCCGTCCAATTTCGAGAAGCTGACGACGATCAACACTTGGGAGGTCGACCAGCTCGCTATGTTGCTGCAACGACTCAAGGCGATCGAAGAGCCGGACGGTTCGACCCTGCTCGACAACAGCTGGGTGTTCTTCAGCAGCGAGATCGAGGATGGTGACAGCCACAGCCACTATAACATGCCCATCGTCCTCGCCGGCGGTGCCGGCGGTGTGACGACGGGGCGCCACCTCGATCTGGAAGGGGGCCGGGTGTCCGAGTTGTTCATCTCGATGCTGTGCGCGGCTGGTGTCAATGCGTCGTCGTTTGGCGACGACGGGAACCAGGAGCTGGTCGGGCTCATCTAGCCCGTCCAGCCCGGATCTCTCACTCGATGTCGAGCGACGCGTGCTCGCTGCGGCGATCTCGATGGTGGTCGACACCGACGTCATCCGCCTGCGGGTCCCCGCCACCCCGGTCAGCACTGCGCCCCCTTGGTTTGGCTCGAAGCGCCATGAAACGTTCGGGTTAGCGGGTCGCCTAGCCCGCATTTCTCACCAGACTTCGGCTGCACCCTTCGGATGGGCAGGCGCACCGAGCGCG
>JAAZYN010000504.1 GCA_014239625.1 Myxococcales bacterium
CCGTTCGTGCGACAGCTCCGTACTTTGAAACACGTCGGGAGCCTCGACCGAATATTCATGTAAATGCGTGCTGTCTCTACATAGTATCTATCGGGCGACTCACAGCTAGTCTAAAGTCCGTCCTCGCCGTCGCCGGCTTTCATGCGTGCGCAGCCGCCGAGGCGAGGGAGGGTCGGCGCGGCCCGAAAGGGTCGTGTTCAGGAGCGTGGCGTCACCACCGGACGACGGCGTTCACATCGAGGCGTCGTCACGAACCGCGCGCTGGCGTGCTGGCCCATGGCGCAACGGCGCTGCTCCGCACCTCGCTGGCAGGGGCGAGCAGCCCGCGCCCGGCCGCCACGCGCCGTGTCGCCGCCGTCAATGTGCTTGACCTCGCTAGGACGCTGGGATACCAAATCGCGTTGGGAAGCCATTGTGTCGTCGTCGAGGCTTTCATGGGCCTGTTTGAACGCGCGCACAGCCGGCTGCTGGTCGCGCGTTGACCGACGCGTGACGCGTGACGCGGGAGTGAAGGGTGTCGAATCGGTGAGCGACGCCGTGCCTGAGAAGAGGCCGGACGGTGAGCGATCGCGTCGCGTGACCGCCGCTGCATCTGGCTTGGCGGCGTTCGGCCTGGTGCTCTTTGTCTTGGAGGCCAGCCCGACCCCCTGGCTTCGCTGGCTGGCGCTCACCTGTACTCTGTTCGGCGGCTCTCTCGCGTGGTCCAGCAGGACAGGCAGCTGGCGGGTGCGCTGGGCCCTCTCCGCAAAGAGCCGCTCCACGCTGGAGTGGATGGCGCCCTACGCCCTGGTATTCGTCGCCTCGGTGTGGGTGTTCTGGCCGATGAGCGTCGGTGAGCTGCCCATCTCTCAGGACCACGCCGAGCACTACCTTCAGACGCGGATCTTCCTCGACGACTTCCTCCTTCAGGGGCGGATGATCGGCTGGACCGATAAACTGCACTCGGGCATCCCCTTCGGCGACACCTACCCCAACGCCGTCTACCTGATACCCGGAGCCCTCCATCTCCTGAGCTTTGGGCTTATCTCCCTACAGGTGAGCTACGCGCTCGGTGTCTTCGCCATATGGGTTGGGCTGGCCTGGGCGGCGGTAGCGTGGACCCGGTATCTGGTCGAGGGCGGCTCAGACGGTGGCCAGTCCTGGCTGGTGCCCGCCTTGGCTGGCCTCCTCGTCCTGATCGATCCTGGGGGCGACAGGGAGGGCGGCTGGATTTACAGTCAGTTTCACGCCGTGTGGCCCCAAATCGCTGGCATCACGGTGGGCATGTGGGGGCTATTGGGCTTGCTGCGGCTCGCCGAGCGCCCTACTTACGGACGGCTGGCTGTAGCGGTCGTGGTCTACGGCTGCAGCCTGTGGTGCCACTTCTTCAACGGGGTCATCACCGCCGTCGCGGCTCCTCTGTTGGTGCTCGTACTGGCGTGGTCTGCTCCTGGACGGCGGATCCCCGATCCCCATCGCGCGACGGTCTGGGTGCTCATCGCGTTCGTCGGTGCCATCGCCATCGGCTTGGGTTGGCTCAGTCACGTCATCAGCGTGCCTCACGAAGACCTGATCGCCGTCTACGCGGGGTGGGGACACACACCGGAGATCGCCAACCGCGCGTTGGAGGGGCGACTGTTCGCCCATCAACAGCCGCTGGTGGGTATAGGGGCGTTGCTGGGCGCCGCGATGCTAGCGACGCGGCGCCGGCCACTGGACGTCTTCGTCCTGTCCTTTGCGGCGATCCTGCTCCTGTTGGGGAGCGGCGAGCTGTGGTTGGCCTTTGACGTCGGGAGCCATGAGAACAACCAGCCGATGCTCTATCCGCGTTTTGGCATGCCGCTCAAGCCTCTGTACTACACTTGCGCAGCGATCGGCCTGGGCTTGATGTGGCGCACCCTGCGGGACCGTTTGCCGGGCGCCAAGGCCGACGCGCCTCGACTGTCTCACGGTCACCGAGCGGTGCTGGCGGTGCTGGCGGCGCCGCTGTTGTCCGGGGCATTGGCGAGCGCCCCGGACATGCTGGGACACCCGACGGGTAAGGTGCTCACCCGCGACGACGCCCACGTTCGAGCCGACATCGAGGCGTTGACAGAGTTGCTGCGCGAGGAGCGTGCGGTCTTCACCGGGTCCGGGCACGTCCCGCGGGTGATTCGTTACAAGCGAGCCGGGAAGACCTTTCGATACGAGATGTTCGCGATCGCCGACGCGGGGTTTGGCCAGGCCGGCACGCACGACGCTCCGGCGACCGCCTACCGCTGGAAGAACCGGACCACGGTGCAGTCGTTTTGGCGCCGCCTCGGCGCGACGGTGGTCATCTCCGAGGACGACCTGCATCCGACAGGCCTCAAACAGTTTGCGCGGGCCGGGCGCTACCGGCTGCTCCGACTTCAGGACGCCCCGCGAGCGCCGGTGCACATGAAGGGGCCGGGCGAGGTAGAGGTCGTCGAGTGGGGCGATGAGATTCGCCGACTCAGGGTCCGCGGTGTCACCGAGAAGTCTGCAGTGATTTTAGCGCATCCGCCATACCATCGGTGGCGTGCGACCCTCGGCGGGGAGCCGGTCGAGGTGGTCAAGGAGCTGGAGCCAAACAGGCTCCTCAGCCGGCTCGACTACCATGGCGGGCTGCGCGATGGGGAGTTGGTCGTCGAATACCAGTACTCCCTCTTCGAGCGAGTGAGCCTGGCGGTGAGCCTGACGCTGTGCATCGTGTTGCTCTTCGTTGGGTTGCTCTTCGGTCGACGTATGCTGCCGTCGCCATTGCCCGCGCGGCTGCTGAGGCTGGTCCCCAGGCTGGCCACCGGGGGGGCGCTGATCTTCCTGTTGGGGCTGTGGTTGATGGGGACGGGCGTTCGTGACGAGGCCAACAGTTACCGCTGGCTCACCGAGGTCGACCGTGTCGAGGACCGTAGGCGTTCGGCCGAACAGAGGAAGATGGGCCGCATTGTTCCTCATAGGCATCACGCCAAGGACGCTCCGCCTCGCCGAGAGCTCGACGCGAGCCTGCTAAGCTTGCTCCACCGGGAGCCGCTGGAGCTGTTCGCCCTCCACCCCGAAGACCCTTGTCACAGGCCCTTTAGCCGAAACCCGCGCCCTGGCTGCAGGGACCGCACCTGGTCGCCGCGCTTGACCAGCGCTCCCGCTCGCTCTTGGCCCACGCAGACGCCGACCTGTCTGGAGCTGCAGGTGCCCGCGTTGGGGTCGATCACGGTGGGTTGGACGCCGCCTCCGGACGCGAGCCGTCTTCACTGGGTCCTGCACATGCGTGGCAAGAACAAGAGCCTCGAGTCTTCCATTGGCCCGGCCGAGCAGGGCGCTCGCCGGGTGATGATGCGGGCCGACGGGAAACTCGGCAGGATGCCGTTGGACAGGCCGTCTGGGCTGGTGCGGGTGCGGGTGGACAATCCGACCAAGAGATATCAAAAACTGTGTCTGGAGCTCGCGGCGCTCGATTCCAACGAGCCCCTGAAGTGATGCCCCCTCAGCTGCCGGTCGACACCCAAACGTCGCGCCTGCTCGGCATGGCTGAGCCGGTCCGCAGACATCGGGATGATCCGACTCCGCTCGACCATCCGGAACGGCGTATCCGCCTGGTTCCGTTCCCACCGCTCCCGCTGGCGCTCCGAATCCTGCACTTGGACGGCTCGCGCCACTGCTTCTGCCTCCGCGTTCGGGCCACGGGGCGCAGCATGATACCCATCGATGAGGACGGCCAGGAAAGGGGTTCGTTATTCAGGCCGAGGTCATCTAGCCCGGATGTTTCATGGCCCTTCGGCTGCAACCGGCGGATCCGCAGCGCTG
>JAAZYN010000505.1 GCA_014239625.1 Myxococcales bacterium
GGGCTCCAGTCGTGCTTTCGGCAGCCCCCGAGGCATACCCTCCAGCCTCCGACGGTGGACAAGAGCTTCCCCCGAGCCCCTCGAACCATGAGCGACAAACAAATCCTCTTTCTGTACGGATCGCTGATGCGCGGGCTGGCGAACCACAACCTCCTGTCGTCGGAGGTGGAGTTCATCGCCGAGGGGCTCACTGAACCGACATACTCGCTGCTGGACCTGGGCCCGTATCCGGGGGCGGTGGCCGGCGGTCGTTCGGCGCTCCACGGCGAGCTCTACGCCGTGCCTCGGGGAGATCTTCCTCGCCTGGACGCGTTCGAGGGCGTCCCGAGCTTCTACCACCGCGTCCGCACCACGCTCGATGTTCCCGAGGGCACCGCTTGGATTTATCTACTCACGACCCTGCCGTACGGCGCGGCGTACATCCCATCTGGCTCGTGGCGGCAGTGTTTGGAGGCGCGTTAGCGTCGGCCTCATGCGGGGTCACCGCCGAGACACAGGCGGCGGGCAGCGACTTCGTCAGCCCTGGCGCCCCGGACGTCATCCCCGACGCGCTGAGGCTGCCGGACCTGTCCACCTCGGACGGGGTCGTGGTCGCCGGCGACGTCCCACGCTCGACCGCTGACGCCGACGTCGAGGACCAAGGGAGCGCGGCTGTCGATGCCGGCGGAGACGGGTTGGTCGCGGCGGAGGCCGGTGACGCCAACGGCGGGTTGGAGGACGGTGGCCCGGTGCAGCAGTGCCCGCCGCCGCCGGCCTCCATGCTCGGTGTTTCGTTCGCCGGGACCGGCCGCTATCGCACCGCGACGTCGGTTGCCCACCCGGGCCTCCTCCCGCGGGACGTCACGGTGCTGTTGCCGATGGGTTACGCCGCCAGCCGCGACGCCGCCACCCGCTACCCGGTGGTGTACATGCACGATGGCCAGAACCTCTTCGACGACGCGGCGGCGGCCTTCGGCACCGCTTGGGAGGTCGACGACGTGATCGATGCGGTCACCGCCTCCGGGGCGATCGCTCCGCACATCGTAGTGGCCATCGACAGCACCCCCGAGCGGCTCGACGATTACACGCCGACCTTCGACGCCGACCAGGGGGCGGGAGGCAAGGGGGACGCCTACGCTGATTTCCTGGCGCTCGCCCTCAAGCCAGTCGTCGACGCTCAGTTCCGGACCCGCTGCGGCAGGGAGCACACGGCGGTGCTGGGTTCCTCTCTGGGGGGCCTGGTGTCGCTGCACATCGGTCACCGGCACCCCGACATTGTCGGCCGCGTGGGCGCGGTCTCGCCGTCTCTGTGGTGGGACGGCGGCGCTGCGGCCAGCACGTACCAGCAGTGGGCTGCTACGGCCTCGTCGCTGCCGTATCGGATCTGGATCGACGCCGGCGGCGCCGAAGGCTGGGACCCTGACCAGCCCGGTCTGGGGAGCATGGTCTCCAACGCCCGCTTGTTGCGGAGCGCTCTGCTCGGCGCGGGGATGCACTTCCCGGGCGACCTGGGGTACCTCGAGGAGCCCTCGGCGTCTCATGACGAGGCCTCATGGGAGCGAAGGTTGCCCTCGATTCTGAGCTACCTGCTGCGCGATCCACAGGCCCCGCTGACGTCATCGCCCAGCGCCGCCACGGTCAAGACCTTTGGCCCATTTACCTGGTCGCAAGCGCCAGCGATGGCCACGCTCCAGATCCTCATCGACGGGATCCGACTGTCGCCTCCGAGCGACGCCGTGGGCTGGTCGAGCACCCCCGAGGTGACCGTCGGTGGGCAGGGCTGGGTCTCCTTCGTTGGCCCGGGTCTGGCGACGGTCACGGGGACGTATCTGGGGGTCAGCCACAGCCGAACGCTCCCGTCGGTGCCGCAGGATGGCTCGCTGGTGGCGGTCGCCATCCGGGTCCAAGGGCCGCTTGGGACTCCTGAGAGCGCGACCCTCCGCCTCGTCGGAGACCACCCGGCCACGGGCGCCTGGGACGCCTCTCAGGGGGTCGACGCGGCGCCGCTGGGGGGGCAGTGGTACGAGGTGCGGCTCGCGCTCGATCCTTCGAGCGCTTTGGAATACAAATGGACCCTCGGCGCCTGGTCTTCTGTCGAGAAGGCTTCTGACGGCGCCGAGACTGCCAACCGCGTCCTCGACACCTTCCAGTCCCCGCTGACCGTCACGCAAGATGTCGTCGAGCAGTGGGCCAGCGAGCCATGAGCAAGGAGGCGCCTGTATGTTGCGGACGTTTGTAGCGATCGATCTCCCGGACGCGGCGCGGGAGCACCTGGCTCTGATGCAGGGAGGGATCCCCGGCGCTCGTTGGGTCTCCGACGACAACCTTCACATCACGTTGCGCTTCGTAGGCGACATCGAGGGGCACGTCTTCGATCAGCTGGCCGACGCCTTGGAGCGCATCCAGTTCCCGCCGTTTGACGTGCAGCTCAGCGGCGTGGGGCATTTTCCGCCGCGCAAACAGCCCAAGAGTCTGTGGGTCGGTGTTCAAAGCGACGCGCTCAAGGCCCTCCGAGACCGCGTCGAGCGCACGGTGGTGGAGGTCGGGCTAGACGCCGAGCAACGCAAATACCACCCTCACGTGACGGTCGCGCGGCTCAACGGCAGCCCGAGCTCGAAGGTGGCGCGTTTTCTGGGCAGCTACGGGCTGTTCCGGGTGGAGCCGTTTCTGGTCAGCAGCTTTCACCTGTACACCAGCTATCTGCATCAGCAGGGCGCGGAGTACAGCCGAGAGGTCTCCTTCGATCTGCGCGCCTGAGCTTCAGCGGCCGCTGGGAGAGCCCTTGGGTGGGGTCGCCGGCGCCCGCGTCCAGGCGTCGTATTTGGCCGACGGCCCTGGGCCGGCGAAGACCTGGATGGCGACCAGCGGCGTGTCGCCGCCGACGAACGACACTTCCGCCATGGCGGGCATGAAGATCGTCGTCCCCGGCGCGACCGGGCTCGCGGCGCCGTCGATGGTCACGGTGCCCGTGCCCTCGAGCACGTAGATGTACTCCTCGGTGGCGTCGCGATGCTTCGGGACCTTGCCGTTGGCCTTCATGCGCAACACCCCCAGGAACGCGTTGTGCCCTGTGGCGAGGATCTGGATGGACGCCTTGTTGCTGGGTGCGACCCGCCGCGGCGCGGCCTCGAGTGGGATCACGGCCCCGGCTATCTTCCCGCCGCGCGCGGGGGATTTTCCGGACTTGGCGTGGCCGGTCAGGGTCACCGCGACGAGGCTTCCCAGAACAAATGTGACCACAGGGGTGAGGCGATGAGACCACAACGACGACATGTTAGGCTCCGAGACCCATCGGTGGGAGAGTGCTACCGAGCAGAGCCTACATGGAGAAGCCCGTGACCCCCAAGCTCGAGAGCGAACCCACGCGGGACACCAGGCGTCCTCTGGCGGGCCGGGTGGCGCTCGTCACCGGCGCGTCCAGCGGGATCGGGCGTGCGACCTGTGCGGCCTTGTTGGCGCAGGGCGCGCGGGTCGTGGGCTGCGCGCGGCGGGCCGGACGCCTCGCGGCGCTGGCCGCGGAGCTGGATCGGCCCGACGACGTGCTGATGGTGCCGGTGGATGTGCGGGACGAGGCCGGGATCCTGGGGATGTTCGCTCAGGTCAAGGAGCGCTTCGGCGGCGTAGACGTGCTCGTCAACAATGCGGGGCTTGGCCGTGACGCCCCGTTGATCGGCGGAGCTACCGACGCCTGGCGCGAGATGCTGGAGGTCAACGTCCTGGCGCTGTGTATCTGCACCCGGGAGGCCGTTCAAGACATGCAGCGGCGAGGCGTCGCCGGCCACGTGGTGCACATCTCC
>JAAZYN010000506.1 GCA_014239625.1 Myxococcales bacterium
CATGGGTTTTGATAGCTACTACGGCTTTCTCACCGGCGCCCACGACTACCTGCCCCACGCGGACCCCGAGGAGAGCTCCATCGTGCGGGGGTTCTCGAAGGCACCCCACACCGATTATCTGACGACCGTGTTCGCCGACGAGGCGGTGGGCTGGCTCGAGACCCACGCCGGTGGCCCCTTCTATCTGTATGTGGCGTTCAGCGCCCCCCACGAACCGCTCCAGGAGGATCCGGCGTTGACCGCCCAGTTCGCCCACATCGAAGACGACGACCGCCGCGCCTACGTCAGCATGGTGACGAGCCTCGACAACGCCGTGGGGCGGATCCTGGACACGCTCGCCTCCCAGGGGGTCGCCGACAACACGCTCATCTTCTTCGTCAGCGATAACGGGGCGCTCATCGCGCCGTGGGCGAGCAACCACCCGCTTCGATTGGGAAAAGCGACCCTGTTCGAGGGCGGCGTGCGCGTGCCCTACGCCGTCCGGTACCCGGACTACATGGCGCCTGGCGTCGTCTGCGACCAGCCCGTGAGTCTGCTCGACATCGTCCCCAGCGCGCTGGACGCGGCCGGCGTCAGCGGCGACGACCTAGAGCTGCACGGCATCAACCTGGCGAACCTGGCGGCTGGCGATTGCGCCGTCCAACAACCTCAGCGCGACCTGTTCTGGCGAGCCGGACCGAACCGCGCCATCCGCCGTGGCGACTACAAGCTCATCGACGCGACCAACACCACCCGGGGCCAACGCCGGACGTGGCTGTTCGACCTGTCCGACGACCCGGGTGAGCTCAACGACCTCTCGCAGACCCACCCCGACACCGCCGACGCATTGTCTCAGGCGCTGCAAGCCTGGGAGGCCACCCTGGAAGAGCCCCGGTGGCCCGCACACTCGCCCGGCCACACCGAGGACGCCGACGGCTTTCCCTACGAGTTCCATCTGTGACAGTCGATATTCCCACTCGATGTCGGCGCTCGACCTCTTGCGTCACAGCTTCGCGAACACCCTCAAGGGCCCCCGGCCGGGGGCCCTGCCGATGAGCCCCGTCGCGGCGCCCCGAGCGCGCTGGGGCTCCCCGGCGCCCTGGTTTCACACCAACAAGAGCACCCCACGGGCTTCATCGCCGGTCGCCCGCTCGATAGCGTCCACGTAATATCTGACCTGCTCGAAGTAGGCCTCGCCGTGAGCATCCAGGGTCTGGTCGGACTTGAAGTCGACCACCGTCCACACCCGATCACCGGAGCCATCGCCGGCGGTCTCGACGAAGGCCATGTCGATGATGCCCTCGGCCAGCGCCCCATCACGCAGCACGAGTGACACAGGGACCTCGCGCCGACAGTCGGGGGAGGCCGCGGCGCGACGCATCAGGTCGTGCTCCAGGCTGGACAACGCCGCCGCACTCGCCGCCTCGATCTCGGCCTCGTCACAGCCCAGGAGCCTGCCGTGGCTGATCGCCAGCTGCTCCGCGACCCGCGCCGTGACCGCCGCCTCCATGCCCAGCGGGACATCCGCCAGGACCGCGTGCAGCAGGCTCCCGAAGCGGGTGCCTTGGGGTCGGTCGGGCACGCGGCCGTCCACCCTCAGAACGTCCACCGGGAGGCGCCCCCAGCGTCGCTGTTCGCCTCGGGCCAGCTCGGTGATGCTGCGCACCGTCTGGGAGGCCCGTCGGCCATCGCGCTCCACCTGAACCCGGGTCGCCGCCCACCGGTCGTGCTCTTCGCGACCGCGCGCCGACCCCTCCTCGTCATCGCGCAGCAGGTGGTTTCGTTGCCTGGCCGGGTCGACGTCGCGGTTCAGGTCGAGGATGTTCGGGTCCCACCACACGACCCGGTGTTCACCCAGCTCAGGGGCCTGCGTCCCCGGGACCACGCACTCCGACCGCAGCGCCTGACGCTCTGGCGGTCGCTCGCACACGGAGTCTTCGCCAAAGGTTGGGCACCCCGCATGGGGAGGCCCGGGCTGCCGCTTACGCTGCTCGGGGGGGTACACCGCGGCCGTGAGGGGTGACAGCCAGGAGTCGCGCCGGGCGTCCCCCACCACCGGTACGACCAACAGGTCTTTGGCTCGCGTGGCGGCCACATAGGTGAGCCGGACGGCCTCCTCCTCGTCGAGCTGCAGGGCCTCCTGCTCATGGTCCCACAGCTCCGCCGGGGTGCACCCGCCCAGCTGGGTGACCCACAATCGCTCCTCGGGTCTGGCGTAATGATCCGGCTTGCGGCGACGCATATTGCTCGTCGGATCGCACAGGATGACCACCGGGAACTCGAGCCCTTTGGCCTTGTGAACCGTCAGCAGGCGGACCCCTTCGGTGGTGTCCTCGACCACCGGGGTGTCCGGGTCGTCGAGGCGCTCCGCGGCGTCCATCAACGTCTCCACGAAGGCCCGGAAGCTCGTCGCGCCGCGGGCTTCATGCTGGCGCGCCATGTCGGACAGTCGAAGCACGTTCGCCAGCCGTTGCTCGCCGGCCTTCCACATGGCCAGCCCCACGTGAGCTCGGGTGGCGGTCAAAAAGCGGGTGAGCGTCTCGGCGATGGGGCGCCGGTTCCTCCCGCGATGCAGCTCTCCGAGCAGCGCCAGGGCCTCGGCCACGGGCCCGGTGATGGCGGGGTCGGCGTCGCTGGGGTAGCGGCGGGTGGGCGACAGGCGACCGTGGGTCCGCTTGAACACCAACAGCTGCTCGTCGCTCAACGCGACGAACGGTCCGCGGAGCGTCGCGAACACGGACAGCTCGTCGTCGGGCCACTCGATGGCGGTCAGCGCCGTGCGCAGCGACGACACCTCCTCCAGACGGTGAAACGCCTTTCCGCCGACGCGCACATGGGGGATCTGTCGGGCCTCGAGGGAGCGGGTGTACGACCGGGTCACGTCGCCGCTGAATCGCGACATCTGTCGGAACAGCAGGCAGATGTGACGGGGCCGCAGGGGCACGTGGTCGCCCTCGTCGATGACCGTCCAGCCGCTGTCGGTCAGCATCCAGTCGATGAGCGCGCCGACGCTCATCGGGTAGGAGGCCGCGATGGCGTCCTTGGAGAGGCTCTTTCGGCCGTACGGCGCCGGCACCGGGAGCGCGATGACGGCGGGCTGTCCGGCGAGGTCCTGCCGGACCCCGTGAAGCGGCACGTACTCAGCCTGCGAGGTGTGGTCGGGGCGGCTCATCTCCCGCGCGAACGCCGCGTTGACCAGCGATTGGATGCTCGTGACGGCCCGGAAGCTGGTCGACAGATAGACCACCGCGGCGCCCTGACCTGCGAGACGCTCTTTGATCCGCTGATACAAGGTGACGTCGGCTCGGCGGAACCGGTAGATGGACTGCTTCGGATCCCCGACCAGGAACAGCTTGCCCGGGATCAGCGTGGCTTGGACCCAGTCCGTCTCCTCTGGATCGGCCGCGGCCAGCAGCAGCAAGACCTCGGCCTGCAACGGGTCGGTGTCTTGAAACTCGTCCACCAGGACGTAATCGAAGCGCTGCTGCAGCTCGGCCCGGACGCGCGCGTCACCGACCAGGAGGTTACGCGTCTGCAAGAGCAGGTCGAAGAAGTCGAGCATCCCCGTCCGCGCCTTGAAGGACTCGTAGGCGTGCACGAAGGGGACCAGCTCTTCGCGGACCAACGCGGCGATGTCGGCCTCCGAGCGGCGCGCGAACAGCTCGAGCTCGGATCGCAGGTTGGCGCGCTCGGCCATGACGCTCTCGCGGCTCATCCCCTGGCCCCAAAGCGGCGGACGCACCCCGGTCCCCCGCCAATAGTTGCGCTCACCCGCCAGCCACGCGAGCTCCGACTC
>JAAZYN010000507.1 GCA_014239625.1 Myxococcales bacterium
GTTACCAAGGCCTCTCCGAGGCTCGAGGCACACTACCGGCAGGCGGTCCGCCAGCTCATTTTCGCGGGGCGGTACCGAGAGGCCGCCTTCGCCCTGGCTGAGCTCCTCGACGACGGCGCGGCCGCTGTGCAGCTCCTCGAGGAGCGCGGCGAGCTGACGCTGGCGGCGGAGATCGCTGAAGCCAAGGCGCTCGATCCTGGCGTGGTGGTGCGCCAGTGGTTCATCGCCGGCGCCAAGGAGCGCGCCGTGCGGGTGGCGCGTCGCACCGGCGCTTTCGCCGACGCCGTGGTGCGCCTGGAGCGCGATCAGGCCGCTGGCGGCGGGGAGGCCGCTGCGGACCTCCGCCAGCGCTGGGCCAGCACCCTCGCGGCGGCCGGCTCGTATGGGGCGGCGGTCGAGGTCATCTGGCCCCTGGACGGGCTGCGCGAGACGGCCACCCGATGGATGGACGCGGCTGTCCAACTGGGCGGCCCAGCGGCGGCTCGGATGTTGGCCAAGCGCATCCTCCTGCAGCCCCAACGTTTCGGCGAAGTACGCAGAGCGAGCCGCGACATCCTTACGGCTCGGGGCCGGCAAGCCCAGTGGGTTCGCGGGGCCTTCGCAGATGGACTGCTGGAGGCCGGAGTGAGCGCCGAGACTCGAGCGCTCGCCCGCCCCGTCTTGCGGGCCCTGGTCGCCGACGCTGGCCGGGGAGCGCGTTCCTTTGCGCGCGTGCAACGCCTACTGGACCTCGTCGAAGACAAGGCCATGCGGACCGATCTGCCGAGCCTGAGGGGAGCGGGGCAGACCAGTACGCGGCTTCGCGCGCCCGATCGTATCAGCACCATCACCTTTTCGCAGAGCGATACGGGCGCGACCGCCGTTCACGACGCAGCCTTCCTACCGAATGGAGGGCTGGTGCTGGCGCTGGGAGAGGTTGGGACCAGGCTACTCGACGTGAACGGGAGGCTGGTCACCCACTTCGACGAGCCCGCGCACCGCCTCGTGGTCGCCGATTCAGGCGATCGGGCCATCACGCTGGCGCGCCGCGGCCAACACTGGCGCTTGGCACAGGTCAGCTTGTCGGGCGATGACGCGCAGCCGGTGCGATGGGCTGGGCTGACCATCGCGCTCAGCGCCTGGGCCGACAGCTTCGATGGATCGATCTGGTTTGTGGGCCAACACGACGCCTTGGTCGCGGTGGACGCCCTGGCCCGCGACCGAGTCGAAGCGCTGTGGCGAGTCGGCCGCCTGGGCGGACCCATCCGCGCCGTCGCGCGGGATTCGACGGCGGTGACCTGCGTCGTATCGGAGACAGAGACCCGCGAGCTGGTGCATTGGGGCTACACCCTCCCGGACCTCCGGCTCGACCTGCGCCAACCAGTGCCCTTCGCCGGCGACCTGGGCGAGACCCCGCTCATCCCACTGGCCGTGGGCGCGGGAGGCTTCAGCGCCGCATTGAATCGACGGCATTGGGGGGCCGTGGGAGGCGGGGCGGGTAGCGAAGAAGAGGCCCTGTGGCTACAGGTGGCGGGCGCCGGTGGGACGCTGTTCGAGCTGGTGATCCCGGGCAACGTCGATGAGACCCTCGGCACGGGTTCGATGAACCGAGACTGGCTCGTCCTTCCGCGGAGCCGCGTCGACAAGCGCGCCAAGAGCACCGACACCTGGATCGATGTCTTGAGCCTGGTCGACGCCGAGGTCCAGGTGCGCGTCGCCCTCCCGGGAGCTTGGGGCGGTGCCCGATTGTTGAACCATCAGCTGACAGTGTTCGACAACAAGGGTCGAGTGGCCCTCGTCGACCTCGACCTCGGCGACCGGGTGCGCGACCACCGAACCCAGGCAGGGCCCTGGTGAGGTAGCTACCACCGCGGCTCCATCTTACCGGTATCCCGGACTCTATGACTTATATGTTGCCTGCCCGATGGCAGTCTGCTATCCGTTGGAGCCCGAGCGCCCGGGCCTGGCGCATGTTTCTTTTTTGATTACGGGCCGTTACGCAAGAAACGGCTCCCGGAGTGAGCAACTCGGTGATCGATACTTTGGTCGCGTTCATGATCTTTGCCCAAGAAGGCATCGGTGGCGGCGGAGCCGCTGCTGGTGGGGCTCCGGCGGCTGGCGGCGGAGCGCCCGGCGGAGCGGCTCCGCCACAAGGGTCGGCCATGGAGCCGATCATCTTCCTCGTGTTGATGCTCGTGGTGTTTTATTTCTTTTTGATTCGGCCGCAGCAAAAGCGCGCCAAAAAACACAAGGCCATGGTGTCGGCGCTGAAGCGTGGTGACACGGTCATCACCAACAGCGGCATCAAAGGCCGCATCACCGGGATCGATGGCCAGTGGGTCACCGTGGAGATAGCCAAGGGCACCCGGGTCGAGATACTCAAGAGCTTCGTCGGCGGCATCGCGGACGAGTCGACGGAACAACAGCTAGCGCAGCAACCGCGCTAATCTGAAAGGGATACTAGCAGTGGAAACGAAGGGGCGATGGCGCCGATACATGCTCTGGTTGGTCATCACCGTGAGCGTGATCTACATCATGCCGACGATGCTACCTGCCGGTACGCTTCCGGAATGGTACACCAACACGTTCACCAAGAAGCTCAACTTCGGCCTCGACCTCCAGGGCGGCCTCGAGCTGCGCTACACGGTCGACTGGAAGAAGGCGATCGAGCAGAATGGCGTGAAGCTCGCCGAAACGGTGAAAGCGCGAATCGTCGATGAGCTGGCGCGTAAGAAGAACGAGAACGCCGACGACCTGACGGCAGCGAAGTGGAACGAGTACGCCAAGCAGGTCAGCGTCGAGACGCCGGAATACTCCATCATCAAGCTGAAATTCACCGACGCCGGGTCGGCGAAGATGCTGGACGACGCCGAGTTCAAACAGCAGCTGGACACCCGCTATAGCTACGAAGCGCTCGATGCTACCTCGTGGGAGCTGATCATGCGCGACGATGAGATTCAGCGGATCCGCGACGAGGTCGTCAACCAGACCCGCGAGACCATCAGCAAGCGCGTCGAGGCCATCGGCCTGGTCGATCCAGATGTTCGCATCGCCGGCGACAGCGACGTCGTCGTCCAGATCCCGGGAGTCAAGCCCGAGAAAATGCAGGGCGTCCGTCGCCGCGTTGGGCAGGCCGCGCAGCTGACGCTTCGCATGGTGGACGACAACAGCACGTGGATGGCGACCATCGGTGATACGCTCGAGGCGTACAAGGCCGACCCTCGGAACAAGGAGTGGATCGGGTCTATCGCGCTGGTAAAGACAGCAGCGCAGGAGCGCAGCGACTGGGGATACAGCAGCCGCACCTGGTATGGCCCGTTCCTTCGGGCAGAGAAGAAGAGCGAGCTGGTGCGCTTCGTGCGCACGCTCGACATCCCTGCGGGCTACCTGGTGGGGTACGAAGAGGACATCATCCGCGACAAGAACCTGGTCAAAGAGAAGTTCATGCGGACGCACCTGGTGTTCTCCAAAGCGGAGATCACTGGAGACCACCTGTCGCGGTCGCAGGTCTTCTACGACAACCGCACGAGCGAGCCGTACGTCAGCCTGGACTTCAACGCTGAGGGCGGCCGCATCTTCGCCGACCTCACCGAGAAGAACGTCAATGAGTACATGGCGATCATGCTCGACACCAACGTGCAGTCGGCGCCCGTCATTCAGGAGAAGATCGGGGGCGGGCGAGCGCGCATCACCATGGGCGGTTCGTCGGGTCAGGTGAAGCTGGAGGAGTCCCGGTCACTCACCCAGGTGCTCAACAACGGGGCCTACAAGGCGCCGGTGTTCGAGGT
>JAAZYN010000508.1 GCA_014239625.1 Myxococcales bacterium
CCGCCCGAGCCGCCGTCCTGGCCGACTGTGGGGGCAGAGACGTTGCCGTCGAAGCTGGCACCGGACCGCACGCCCGCGGAACCGCCGCCGGCGGACACGAAGGTGGTTGCGCCGATGTCGGGGTCTTCCTGGTATTTCGCGGGTGTGGGGGTTGGGTCGCTGGGGCACCCTGCGCTGACGAACAGAGCGAGTGAGCTCAGAATTGCTAGATATCGTCTCATGACGCACTCCTGCTGCATTTGCGTGGTCATTTGCAGTCAAGGAACGCAAATCGCGTGCCAAGCGGAGATCCGGTCCGTTCTTGGGCTCGAACCTGTCGATAGGGTCATTCGGCCCAGGAAAAAGTGGTGAAAATCTCCCCACTGCGTCCATCAGGTGACCATTGCGGCGAATGCGGGCTTAATGACCTCCGGCGCCCGCCCCGGAGAACCCCCATGCAAGCTCGTATCTCTTCGCTGGTCATCACCCTGACCGCCTTGTCGCTGGCGAGCGCCTGTGGCGAGCGCAAGCCAGACGTAAAGAACCCCAAGTCCGCCAGCGCCGCCGGTGTTTCGCTCGAGTATCCGGGCAACTGGAAGCACGAGGTCGAGGTCGAGAAGGCCGGTGGCCTCGAAGTGACCCACATCACAGTCGAGAGCGTATAGGAAAAATAAAGCAAGTTGCGGAAGTATCGAGCCTTGCGCTGCTCAGCGGTGCCGACCGCCTTGCGTTGCTCAGCGGTCTTCTTCGTCCAACCGTGCTTCTTCGCGCTGCTCCGGACCTTCCCCATGACTCCCTCCGTCGGAGGCCGGCGCGGCCACAGGATTCTCATCAGCGGGTGCGTCTACGACGGGCCAGCGCACACATCGAGTCGCTACCGCACGAGGACACCGAAGCGATACAGGCGACCGGGGGTGAAGCGGTGGGCGTGGGTGTTCCACCAGGCCTGCGCCCGCTGCGCACCGTCCAGGTCGAGCCCCCAGCGAGGCGCCGGTGCGGGCGCGAAGTTCACCCCGGTGATCAGTCGCAGCTCGTGTCGAACCGACGGAAGCGTGAGCGGGTCGTTGAGATAGGGGAACAGCGCATCGATCTCGATCGGCTTGCCGAAACGGACGGCCGCGACGTCAGACAGGCTCGCTGCGCGCTCCAGGCACGTGTCCGCGAAGCCCTCCGTCCCGGGTTCGAGGTCTTCGCCGAGCAACCCACGCAGCGCCCAGCCCACGCGCTGTGCAATCTCGCGATCGGTATCGTCGAGCGCGAGAACCAATCCCGGCGCGGTCGCCACGTCTCCCAGGCAGAGACTCACTTCGATCGCGTTTTCGCGGACTTGTGGGTCGTCATCCCGCATGGCGGCGATCAGCAGCTCGGCCCGCGAATCGACCATGACCACGCCGAGCGCCTCCACCGCCTCGCCGCGGACCAGGTAGGCCTCCCTCAGGCCATCGGCCGCGCCCCGGTCGAGCTCCGTCAAAGCGATGACCACGTCGCCGAGTGAGTGGTCGCCGAGCTTCGCGAGCGCGATCGCGAGTGTGACGAGCGAGCGCAGCTCACCAGCGTAGTCGTCCTCGCGCGCCTCCGCGAGCAGCGAGCGAAAACCGTCGAGAGGCCCGCTCTGGCCGACGAGCGAACCGGCGATTTCGCGAAGACGCTCGGCCGCGCGAGCACCGCCGAGCTCCCCGACCGCTTCGATGGTGGCTCGGTGCGTGTTGATCTTCGTGAGGGCCAACAAGGGCTCGAGTGCACGCTGGTCACGACACGAAGCGAGACGCTCCAACGCGGCGACCTCACCGCGGCCGAGTTGACGCGCGGCACCGCATACGGCTGCAGAAGCGGCACGACGTCGTCGGACATGTCGGTCAGGACGTTCTTCCAGAACACCGACTCACCGTCATCGGCGCCTGCGTCCAGCGCGGCCATGACCGCCACCAGGGCGCCGGGGCCCAGCTCGCTGAGCTCGGTGCTCGCGGGCGAGCGTCTCGGAAACGCAGACCGCGCGTCTGCAATCAGCTGGTTCACGTCAGACATGTCACTCACTCACTTGATGCCCAGCTTCTTCTCGATGTCCCGGCGACGGTGTTCCCACCACTGGGTGAACAGATTGTGTTCCGGGAGCGGGAGGTACTGCAGGTTGGTCTTGGCGTCGCTTCCGCCCCAGCTCGCCTCGTGGATGTGGTGGGCTTGCCACAGGGTGTGCTTGCGCACCAGGAGGACGTCGAAGGCGTTGCGCACGGCCTCGTAGTCCTGGTCCGCATATTCGTTGGCGATCTCGTTCATGGCCTTTTGGTCCGCCTTACCGGGCCTCATCCCGTCCGCGATTACGCGCTCGTTGGTGTGGTCCGCTGACCTCAGTTGGAGCTCTCGCTGGGGACAGCTGTTCCCCTTGTATATCAACATCATGGGATGAACGACCGGGGGGCTGGGGTCGCGACACCCCATAACCTCACATCCAGAGGTGCCGCTCGCGACCTCATGAGCGACGCGGGGCGGCCTCTGACGGCAACAGCGGCAGCTCGTCGAGCCGGATGTGACCGCGGACATGCTCGGGCACGCGCTGCGGGTCGATGCCGCATTGCGCATCGAAGACGTGAACGACGATGGTCTTGCGGGTGAAGTCGGTCGACAGGTTGGGGTGGCTCATGTGCCAGGTCCGGCAGTGATGCAGGGTGATGTCACCGGCCCGCAGAGGCACATCGACCTGCGCCGTGAGCGCCGCCTCGGAGCCGCCCGGCAGCGCCTCCAGAGCCCCCGCCGCGATGCTGCTGTCACCCGCGCGCGACACCTGCGGGGGGGCCCAGCTGTGGCTCCGGTCCAACACTGAGAGGCAGCCCGTCCGACGCTCCGTGTCGACCAACGAGAGTCGCACCGACATCGCGCGGGGGGGGACGAGAAAGCCGGTGTAGCTGATGTCGGTGTGCCATGGTACCTCCGGCGCCCCCGGGGGCTTGCAGATCAGCACGTCCTGGAGGACGCGCAGGCGCCTCGCGCCGAGAATCTCGGCGAGCTCCCCGGTCAGCTCGGGGGTCAGATGGCTCAGCATCTCAGGCCGATAGCGTGAGACCCCCGGCAGCTGCCACACCTGGGCGCTGGTGACGTCGCCCAAGAGGAGGTCAGCGGCGCGGCGCTGGGCGAGGACGGTCTCGATGGGCACGGCCCCTGACATGACGGCCCACCCTCGGCGCTCGAACTCTCCGGACGTTCTCAGCACCCCACCACCACCACCCGCAGGTCCGTCACCTGCGGCCCGGCTGCCGGACCGAGCGCTCGGTCACCGGTGGGTTTCAGAAGGAGGACGGTCTCACCAGGCCCACTTCGTCCGGCGGTGGCTCCGCCGCGGGGCTCGAAGTCGTTGGTCACTTTTCAACACCCATCCATCAATCGATTGATCCTCGCCGACGAATGTTGCGAACATACCACGCATGATACGACTCCTCGTGTGCACGGGAGCGGCGCTGTTCACGCTGGCCTGTCAACACCCCAGCAGCCGGCCTGAGACCGAACCATCGATCGACTCGAGCGCGCCGGCGCCACGTGACGCGAGCGGCGCCCCGGAGCGTGACGGCGGCCTCGCCGCCGCCGAGGTTGCTGACGCCCCCGCGCCGCCCCGACTGGACGCGACCACCGCCGCGGATGGGGCGGCCGATCAGGGCAGCGCCGAGGTGTCTGCCGTCCAGGACTCCGACGGCGATCAGTCCAGCGCGGCCGACGCGACCGACAGCGGCGATCAGTCCAGCGCGGCCGACACGGGAGACAGCGGCGACGCGGCCGACACGGGAGACGCGGCCGACG
>JAAZYN010000509.1 GCA_014239625.1 Myxococcales bacterium
ATCGCAGGTGTCGGCCGTGCACGCGTTGGTGTCGTCGCAGTCGCTATCGGCGACGGTCTGCGTCGTGCAGCTGTCGACCGTGCAGGTCAGACCGTCGTCGCAGTCGCCGTCGACCAGGCAGTCACAACCGTCCGGGTCGAACACACAGGCACCTCCGACACAGCTGTCGGCGGTGCAGGCGATTTGATCGTCACATTCCAGTGGCGGACCGGCGCAGACGCCCAGCGCGGAGCAGACCTCTCCGACGGTGCAGCCGTCACCGTCGTCGCACGCCTGGCCGGCCGCGGCGAGCTCGCTGACGCACACCCCGTCGCTGGGGCCGCAGGTGTTCACCGTGCAGTCGTCAGCGTCCTCGCAGTCCGAGTCCGCCACACACTCGCAGGCGGTGGCGTCGTGTTGGCAGCTCCCGGCGGCGTCGCAGCTGTCGACGGTGCAGCTGTTCGAGTCGTCGCACAGGTTGGCTTGCACGACGTTGCTGCAGGTGCCGGTGGCGGCATCGCAGGTGTCGGCCGTGCACGCGTTGGTGTCGTCGCAGTCGCTATCGGCGACGCACTCGCACGCCGCCTCGTCGTGCAGGCAGTTCCCGCTCGCGGGCTCGCAGCTGTCGACGGTGCAGCTGTTGGAGTCGTCGCAGCTCTTGGGCACGCCGACGCACGAGCCATCCGCTGCGCACGCATCGTCCACCGTGCACGCCTCCTTGTCATCGCAGCCGCCGCCGGGGTTCGGGGTGTTCGAGCACGCGCTGGAGGCGGTGTCGCAAGTGTCTGACGTGCATGCGTTGCCGTCGTCGCAGTCGGCGTCGGACGCGCACTGGCACCCCACGGAGAAGTGCAAGCACTCAGCGCTGCTCTCATCACAGAGGTCGTTGGTGCACTCCTGGTCGTCGTCGCACTCGCGGGGCACGCCGGCGCAGGAGCCGTCGGCCTGGCATACGTCGTCTTGGGTGCAAAACAGACCGTCGTCACACGGGGTCCCGGCGCCGCACGCGTTGGGGGGCTGCGAATCGGGAGCCAGGGTGTCCAGGTCGGCCACCTCCAGCTGCGCGTCTACGGTCATCGAGCTGCTCGAGTCCCCAAGCTCTTCGGGGCAGCCGCACAGCGCGAACGACCACACCGCGATCACCCGCAGCCAGGGATGGCGCTCACGTCTTGGGACGGTATTTTGTCGCTGCTCCACGATGGGCCTCATGACTCCTCCTTGTCCCGACACCATGACCAGGAGAGCGACACCCCGTCAATCGTTCGTATGCCGAGCGCCCCTTGCCCATGCGGGTGTGCGGGCTGGCACACCGCGCTGCCAAGCGTCGGACGCCGCCTGACCACTACAGACGGTCAAGGGCTCGCTGGACGTGCTGGGCGCGGTCCAACTTGCCCAGCGCCGCCCACTGGTCGAGCGCCAGCTCATAGGCGATTCGGGCGCGCTCGGACTGGCCAGCGGCGACCGTCAACTCGCCGGCCAGGGACGTCGTCCAGGCCACATCTGGATCCATCAGCTCGGCCCCATGGAGGTGCTCTGCCGCGAGCCCGGCGAGCTCGTCGTAGCGCGCCCAGTCTAGATCATGGGCGGCCGGGGCCATGGCCATCGCGGCCAACCTCCCCGTGGCCAGGGTGCGGCCCAGCTTGCGCGCGGCCGCCAGCCCGTCGTCCAAGAGTTTACGCGCCGGCACGAACTGGCCCCGCTGCAACTTGACCAGCGCGAGCTTGGTCCGGGCAGGGTGCCAATCCGCCTCCAGCTCTCGGAGCAGCTCCATCGCTTCGCTGAAGCCCTCCTCGCTGGTCTGTAGCTCACCTCGGGAGCGCGCGACTTCGGCCAGCCCCAGGATGCACTGGCCGGCGACCAGTCGGTCGCCGGCCCGCGTCGCCGTCGCCTTGGCGCGCTCGTACAGCTCCCGCGAGTCTTCCACCTTGCCTAACAGCCACGCCAGCTCTCCCAGGGCGCGCAAGGCTCGGGCTGCGTCGTGGTCGCTGCCGTGCGTCGTGAAGAGGTCCAGGGCGGCCGTCACCAGCTCGGCCCCGCGCGAGAATTCTCCGCTGGCGACCTCCGCTTGTCCCAGCGCCATGGCGCATCGCGCCTGATCCAACGGCGCCTGTAGACCGGCGTACACATCCCACGCCAGCGCGAGCTCCGCCTTGGCGCTGGTCAGGTCTCCACGCTGGAGCGCGAGGGTCCCCGCCGCGAGCAGGCTGTCGCCGCGTACCTCTCGCCACTCCGCGGCTGGCCGTCGGGCGGCCTGAGCGTCGGCCGCGCTGGACCAGCCCGAGGCCTCTTCGAACTCGCCGCGCTCTGCGTGGACCCGGGCTCTGAGCACCCACCCCTCACCCCAACGCGGGTCCTCTTCCCCGACACCCGCCCGCAGCAGCGCATCCTCTCGCTGCGCGAGCAGGTCCAAGGCGACCGCCAGAGACCCTCGCCGCCAGCGCAGCTTGGCGGCCCGCAGTAAGGGGGCGATGGCTTGGGCGTAGGCGCAGCCCGCGATCAAATAGCGCCCACGTCGCTCGGACTCTTGTTCGGCGGGGTAGGTCGTGTCCAACGTCGCCGCGCACGTCAGGCTGATGTCGACCCAACGCCCAGCCTCTCGGCTGGCACGCTCCAGGCTCTCGCGGACCATCGAGTGGACGAACACGAGCTGATTTGGAGCGTCGGTCTGGCGCACCAGGTTTTCGCCCAGGAGGTCTTCGGCGAGGCGCGTGGTCAGCGCGTCGACGCGGTCCGGGTCGCCCCCTTGGACGCCCCACTGGATGCAGGCGAGCTGCCACTCCTGCCGGTCGAACCGTCGGCCGAGAGATGCCGCAAGCTCCAGCGCATGGCGCGCGTCGACGTCGTCGCCGATCCCGTTGATGAAGCGCGTCAGTCGCCCCGACCAGACCTGGTAGAGATCGTCGGGCAGGTCGTCCTCGGCCCCAGGCCGAACGACGAAACCCGTGCGCCCCAGGCCCAACACCCCGCGACGAACCCAGTCTCCCACCAGCGCTACGGCGAACGCCGGGTTACCCGCTACTCGCTGAGCGATCCGGTTGGTCAGCTCACCTTGGAACATCAGCAGGCGTCGCACCAGCTGAAGGGTCGCTTGTGGGTCGAGGGCCTGGATGCGCATGTCGATGGTGCCGCTGAGGTCGAGCACGACCTGGAGCAGCTCTTGCTCTTCAGCCCGCTCCGCCAGCGCCTCGTCCTGGACCGCCAGGAGTAACAACACCGGCAGGCCGATCCTGAAGCGGAGCAAGTAGCGCGCGAAGGCCAACGCGGTCCGCCGGCTGTGGGCGTCATCGAGCCAAAGCACAACCGGGCGCTCGCTGCTCAAGCGGGTCAGCAGTCGCCGGATAATCGCATAACGTTGTGAGTTGTTGGAGAAGGTGATGGGGTGACCCTCAGGGTCCGGATCGCAGCTCCGATGTTCTACGATCAGCTCGGTGAGGGCATGCCATTCGTACGGGTCATCGACCCCTTGGCGGGTCAGCAGCCGTTCCAGCCGCTGCCGGATGGCCGCCCGGGGCAGGGCCAGGCAGCCAAAGTGTTGGGCGAGCATATGTCCCAGACCGCTCGTGGCGGTCGGCACGTCGGTGAAGGTCGCCCGCATCACGATAGCCGAGCCTACCTCGTGGGCTCGATGACACAGCCACTCGGCCAGGTGACTCTTCCCCACCCCGCTTGGTCCACTCAACGCAACCAGCCGCGCTGAACCGCGACTGCGGACGCTCCGCAGCGTCCGCCAGAGAAGGTTCCGCTCGGGCTCACGGTCCACCAACGGGATGGTCCTGACGCC
>JAAZYN010000050.1 GCA_014239625.1 Myxococcales bacterium
GCGGACCAAGGCGGGTGACTTCTACGACGAGAACGCGCGCGACTTCAAGAACGCCGCCAAACAGCTGGCGATCAACGACGCGTCGAGAGACGCGCTGGCTACCCCGAAGGGCCAGAGCGGCGGCATGGAGGAGGCGGTCACCGACTACACCAGCGAGGAGTCAAGTAAGGCGGAAGCCATGAGGCAAAACGCTGACAAGGTGCACGATGAAGGTGGTCGGTGGGTACAAAAAGGTCGTCACTGACCAAAAAGGTCGGCTGGACGTGAGCAAAGGCGAGGCGGCGACCTTGTCCAGCATGAGCGGCTCCGCAGCCGCGGAGCTGGCAAAGTCACTCGTCAAGAAGCTCGATGCCGAGTCGGCCAGCGTGCCCCATGACGAGCAGCAGGCCAACGACACGATGCTCGACCTGTACCATCGGGTCGCGACGGGTAAGAGCTATCCCCAGGGTTCGGTTGGGTCTGTCCAACAGAGTCACGGTGCCCGCAGGAGGGGTCTCGCGCAGAGGCGCAGAGACCCGGAGTAAAGAACCCTCTGCGCCTCTGCGAGACCATGGGGCCAGAGTGATCGGACGCAATCGAACACTGGGGTTAGGCGAGTAAAGCCAACAGCTCGTCGCGATCCAGGCGGGCCGACGGCGCCGCCTCCGCCTCACCCAACGCAGCCTCCGCGAGGGCACGCTTCCTCTCCTGCAACGCGAGGATGCGCTCTTCGACCGTGTCGTGGGCTACGACCCGGTAAACGTTCACCGGCTTGTCCTGCCCAATCCGGTACGCGCGGTCGCTCGCCTGATCCTCTACCGCCGGATTCCACCACGGGTCCATCAGGAACACGTGGTCGGCGGCGGTCAGGTTGAGCCCCGTCCCGCCAGCTTTTAGCGACAGCAACAGGACCGGCGGCCCGTCGTCGCGCTGAAAGGCCTCCACGACGGCCCCTCGATCCCGGGTGGAGCCGTCCAGACGCAGAAACCCCAGCCCCGCGTCGGCGAGGGCCGGCTCGACCCGGTCGAGCAAGGACGTCCACTGTGAAAACACCAGCGCGCGGTGACCCGCGGCCGCCGCTATGGAGAGTCGCTCGGCGACGAGCCGCACCTTCGCGCTCTGCCCCTCGGAGGTCTGCCCTGGGATCATGGCTCGGTCACAGCACGCCTGGCGAAGCCGCAGCAGCGCCTCCAGCGCCCGCATCACGTTGCCGCCACCCCGCAGCCGCTCCACGACATCCTTACGCGTCGCCGCCGCGATCGCGTCATAGGTCGCCCGCTCCTCCTCCGACAACACCACCCGCAGCATCGACTGCGTCCGAGGCGGCAGCTCCGGCGCCACGTCGCGCTTGAGGCGCCGCCGCAGGAAAGGCCCGATCCGCCCGCGGAGCCGACCCACCGTCTCCCCGTCGCCAGCAGCGATGGGTTTAGCGTACCGCTCCTGGAAGTCCTCGCGGCTGCCCAGTAGCCCCGGGTTGATGAATCGAAACTGACTCCACAGCTCCTCGAGCCGATTCTCCACCGGGGTGCCGGTCAGAGCGACCCGGCGCTCGGCCGTGAGCCGGTAAGCCGCGCGAGCGACCTGGCTGTCAGGGTTCTTGATGGATTGAGCCTCGTCGAGGATCACCAGGTCCCACTCGACGCGTTGCAGGGCGGCGGCGTCGATCCGCAGCAACGCATAACTCGTCAGCGTCAGGTGGGCCTCGACGTCCAGCTGGCGCTTCGGCCCGTGGAAGACGCAGACCCGCAGCGACGGGCGGAACCGAAGCGCTTCGTTGCGCCAGTTGGAGATGACGCTGGTGGGCGCCACGACGAGGGTTCGTCGCCCCGCGGCGCCTGGCACGACGGCCAGGCTTTGCACCGTCTTGCCCAACCCCATGTCGTCTGCCAGCAGCGCGCCCAGCCCCGCGGCGCCCAGGCCCGTGAGCCAAGCCACGCCCTCGGCCTGGTAGGGTCGAAGGGTCGCGGCGAGATCCTCGGGGAGCTCAGGCCGCGACTGCGCCGACTCGAGCGATGCCCGCAGGGCCGCTACGCGTCCCACGAGGACCTCCGGCGCCGGCTCCTCCATCGCCTCGAAGAGCTTCAACGCCACCGGCGCTGCGGCGGGGACCAGCCGGCCGCGAGCGTCTCGAGCCGCCAGCAGATCGGCCAGCTGATGCCCAAAGCGTGACAGCCAGTCCGCCGGGAGCGGCGCATAACCGCCGCCATCCAGGGGCGCCAGAGATCGCCCCGATCGCCAGGCGCGCAGCACTCCGTCAGCCCGGGCGACGCCGTGCTCTCCGGTAAACGCCGCGATCAGCCGCCCGTCTTCGAGGACCTTCAGCTCTGGTGCGATGGGAGCCGCCAGCCGGAAGCGCTCGACCGCGTCGCCGACCACCCGCACGTCACGGCTGTGCCGAAGCCGCTCGGCCAGCGCCACCGCTTCCGCGTCCGCGACCAAGGCGTCGTCGTTCAACGTGAGGCCCAGCTGCCGCCGCAGCTCCCCGGCGAGCCTGGTCTCCTCGGCGTGATCGCGCAACGGGACGCGGCTGCCGGTGACGTGGAGTTGGCCGTCGACCACCCGGGCGACGACCGGATCACCGTAGACGATGCTCGCGACCACCCTCAGCCGCGCGTCCAGTGTCGCTTCGGTCTCCACCAGGAGCCGCGGCAGCTCGGCCCGCGTCAACCGCGGCAGACGCTCGGTGCGCACCGAGACCGGCAGACCGTCGCGCTTGAAGCGCGGCAGCAGCTCGCCCACCAACTCCGACATCAAGTCCGGGGTGAAATGACGCCCCGCCCGAAGCGTTCGCATCTCGCGTCGGCTGAGCCCGCCGTCGGCGATGGGGTGCAACACGTCGCCGCAGCGCACCCAGCCACAGCGAAACACCTCATCGATGCGGGGATCTTGCTCGAGCCGTAGCTCGAGCCCTCCCTGGGCGTGGTCACTGACCACCGCGATGGGCATGATCGCGGCCAGGGATGCCCGCACCGGCTCGTCGTCCAGGCGCAGGTCTCGGACGCGCAGCAGCGCCTTGAGCACGCGCGGGGCGATCTCTTGCCCTATCCGGCCCCCCCAGCGTTCCCCGAGGGCCCGCTCCAGCGCGTGATCGTCATCGCTCACCTTGATGGCCCCGTAAGGTGAGCGGCGCGACAGGTAACGGGCGATGGGCATGTCGAGCCGCACCGCGCGACCATCCGGAAAGCACAGCTGCCGCACCAGAAAAAGCCCCTCGTCGACCCGCTGCAGCTGATACCACACGCGCCCGTCGAGCTCCTCACGCTCGGCCAACGCGCCGCCGTCGTTGACCGCTGCCCTCCAGCTGATGACCGCAGCGACAACGTGCTCGCAGCAGTCGGCCCCCGTGTCACAGCTGCAGTCCCACTCGTCATCGTCGAGGTAGAGCGTGACCTCATAGCCGTCGCGGCCACGACGGACCTCCAGCTCCACCTCGTCGTCAGCCTCCGAGATCGACGCGACGCTGGCCTCCCGCCCCAACTGGATCCCACGCGACCATATGCCCGAAGGCGTGGCTGCGCGGACCGCCTCGAAGAAGGCCTCCCGACTCACCGCCCGCCCCCTCGCGGCCACCCACCGGGGCGGCTCTCGCGACGCTTTAGGCCTGGGGCGGGAGCCCTCAGGCTCCAGGCGGCCGAACCCACCGAGCCTTCACCCGCTTCGAGTCGGCTTGAGCACACTCCGGGCCCAAGGCTGGTGCGTCGACGACGAACGGTGGCCTCTCGCCCGCTACCGTAACGCTCCGTCCACCAACCGCGCGAGTCGGGGCACAGCGGCGCTGAAGTTGGCGTGCGCGCTCTGCTCCACGCGACCAAACAGGACCCTGGCCAGTCGGTTACCGCTGCGCGCAGCCCGATGGGACGTCGCCACGAGCAGGTCGTCGGCCACCGCGTCCTTGTGTGCGACAATGTATGCCCCAAAGGTGTCCGCCTGGGGGGCGAGCTGATACAGGCCATAGTGTTTCTGCAGTGCGTCGATCCACTCCGGCAGCAGCTTGTTCACGGCACGACGCACGAACCCCGGCTTGAGTCTGTCCAGCGTCGCCACCGCCGAGCGGAGCGTCACGCCGGACAGACCATCGCAACGACTCAGTTCGTCGTTGACGACGGTGGTCAGGGCGTCCACCAGCTCGAGGCGCGTCTCTGAATGGGAGAGCAAGCGTTGGTGCAGGGTCTCGGTCACGTACTATGTATAAGCTCGGTTACGCCAGAGGGCAGGTTTTTGTTCGCCGGCGCGAAGGGGTAGCGCAATGAGGCCAAGGGATCAAATGCATTTGATACGATGGACGGCGTGACTCGCTCACTGTTCACCACGCTCCTCGGCGTCGCCTTCGGGCTGACCGCCTTCGCCTGCAAGGACGAGGCACCGCCCGAGGTGTCCAGCCCGGTGTCCGCGCCGTCGGCCACGCCGGGCACGCCACAGCCGGCACCGCCCGCACCATGCCGCGACATGCGAACACGACTCTGCGCCGGGGCCTGCTCGGAGGCCGTGGAAGAGGCGATCGCGGCGGCGCCTGCGGAGACCTGCCGACGGTGGGCCGACGACGAGCCCCTGATGCACGCCCTGTCGCGCGCCAGCGCACCCAACAACGCCCTCGCCGAGGCCTGCGCGCGGCTCGTCGACACCGCGTGTCGAGTCGCCCCCGCGGTGTGTGCTGACGTCCGGTCTGTGATAGTCGATGGCGCGGGGACCATCGACGAGGCAAGCCATTGCCGCAAGGTGCTGTCGTCACCCAGCCTGATGAGGCTCTTCGCACAACGCATCGCGGTGATCGAGTTTGCCGCGGCCCGCAAGGAGGACCATGACCCCTGAAGCACGCCGAGACATCCGACTCCGCCGGCTCAACCACAAAGGCATGGATGTGTACACCAAGCTCAGCGCCCTGCTCGCGGGCAAGGACATCATCCTGAGCGAGATCGGGCTCCACGGCATCGACATGATCGACGACAAGGAGGTCCGCCTCCGTCAGTTTCTTGGCCTTATCAACGACGCGCGACCTATGATTCAGGCGGAACATTATCCGGCCAAGATCGCCGGCGAAGAGACCAAGCGGCAGCTGTTTCTGGACGAAAACCCATGGATGGAGGCCGCCAAACCCGAGGTTGCCGGGAGCGATGATGGGGACGCGTAAGAAGACATCCTGGGTGCCAGACCTCGTCACAGACGACGACGTCAGCCTGACCCTCAACGCCCTGCGCTGGCGACGCGTCGGGCGCGGCACCCTGGGATCGGGCACCTGGAAGCAGACACGACTCCACTACCTTCGGCGCCTCAAGCTGCAGCTGGGCACCCGCGGAGTCGTGGCCGAGACGACGCTGTCAAAGCGCTCCCCGCCGGCGGAGTGTATCGAGGCCGAGTTGGTCAGCGCTTGGACCGGCGACCACGAACCCGCCGGAGTGGACGAGGTGTCCATGTCGCGCTTGACCTTGCTCTTCTTTCAAAAGAGCGGTGAGGACCCGCTGATCACGCTGAAGGCGCTGGTGGCCAAGCTGAAATGGGCCGAGCATGCTCACGTCGTCGCAGCGTGACGCTGCTGGGATGACACGCGTATGACGACAACCCTCTCCGTCGATGTGGGCGGCAGCGACCTCAAGTTGGCCACCCTGGACCCCACAGGTGCGGTGATCGCAGGGCCGCTCAAGACCCCGACGCCGCGACCCGCCACACCGGAGGCGATCCTGGGCACCATCACAGAGGCGGCGGCCCCGCTGCGGCCGTTCGACCGGGTCGCCGTCGGTTTTCCAGGCGTCGTGGTCGCCGGCGTGGCGATGAACGCCCCCAACCTGGACCATGGGTGGGACGCGGTGGCCGTCGGGGCGCGCCTCACCGAGACCCTGGGGTGCCAGGTCCGCGTGGCCAACGACGCGGACGTGGCCGGCCTGGGCGTCCTCGCCACGGAGTCGGACGCGGCGAGGGGCGTGGAGCTCGTCATCACTCTGGGGACGGGGATGGGTAGCAGCCTGTTCGTGGACGGCGCGCTCGTCGCCAACCTCGAGCTGGGCCAGCACCCCTTCGACCAGGGCCGCTCCTACGAGGGCTGGCTGGGAAACGCCCGCTTGAGGGAGACCGGGATCGACGGCTGGCGTCAGCGGCTGCTCGACGCGCTGGGTCTGCTGCAACGAACCTTCGGCACGCGGCGCATCTATCTGGGCGGGGGGAACGCTCGGCTGGTGCTGACGGAGCAGCTGCCCGATGGGGTGCGGGTCGTGGGCAACCGTCTCGGGCTGGTGGGCGGGTTCTACCTCTACGATCGTTGACGCCTGCCAGGGACGCGTCGCCGCGACACCCAGGAGAGCCATCCGGCCGCAGGCCGGCGACCAGTCGAACTGACGTGGGCCAACGTCTCGCGGCGTTCCGTGGTGGCTCGACTCGGGGTTAACGCTTGAAGTGCCGGAGCCCACCCATTAGCGTTTGGGCCCAATTGCCAACTCCGCGATAGGACGATGCATCCATGCAACCCACGCTGCTTCCCGCGCTGGCCCTGTTTGCGCTAGCTTTCATCCCCTCTGGCTGCGCCAGCGATGAGGCCCCGACCACGCCGGGGTTCACTGGCAACGACTGTGGCTGCGGGGTGTCCGTCTGCGGCTACGATCTGTGCGGCAACAGCTGCGGCACCTGCGGTGCGGAGGGGATGGCGTTGTGCAGCGCCGGCCAGTGCGTCGACTCGACGACCTGTTCGAGCGACCTCCTGGGCTTCGACACGACGGCCGAGGCCGCCTACAACCGGACCTCCGGCGGCAAGACCAAGCTCTACTACGTCGCGTCCACCGGCAAAGGAGACCCTCCGTTCGAGAAGCTGGTCGTCGAGCTGGACCATGAGAAATTCTTCGACGGGGCCACCCCGGCCCCCGGTGTCTATGACCTGTCCGCAGAAGATCCAAACGACTGTGGCCTGTGCGTTCGCGGGTACAGCTATTGCAACGAGGACGACTGCTTCAACAAGTACGTGGTCGATGAAGGCGAGATCGAGCTGGTCGCCACCGGCGAGCCTGGTACGCCGTTCACGGGGCGGTTCACGGGCCTCAAGCTCCGAGAGGTCCTGCGCGACACCAGCAACGGCAAGTGGAAGGAACACCCCAACCCCAAGACGTTTTGCATGGGTGACTTCCACTTCGACGCCGACGTGCCCGAGCTCAAGCAGGCCGAGGGCAACTGTCTCGCCGAAGGCACCGGCGACCAAATCGGCGATAACGTCAAAGATTTCACGCTCACCAACTGCCTCGGCGAAGAGATCAACCTGCACGACATGTGCGGGTCGAGCCTCGTCTGGATCGTGGCCACCGCCGGATGGTGTGGCGCCTGCACGACCTTCGTGCCGGTGGTGGGCGAGGAGTACGAGAACCGCCGCGACGACGGCCTGGAGATCATGATCGTCATCGGCGAGACCTCCACCGGCGGCCCGCCGAACCTGGAGTATTGCTACGATTACGCCACCAGCAAGGGCGTCGATCCGACGAAGGTCTTCATCGACAATGACGAGAAAAGCTGGGGCGTCACCTTCGACGCGGTGAGCACCTACGGCTCGGGCATCGGGCTGCCCTGGTCGGCGCTGCTCGACGGTCGCTCCATGGAGTACATGTGGAACTCCAGCGTCGGTGAAGGGAGCGTGCTCGAGAACGTCAACAGCCTGCTGCCCTGACACCGGAGGCTGAGACACCTCAGACGGTGACGACCGCGTGAACGGAGGTCCGCCGGGCGACGAGCGTCGGTGAACGGCGACTTCGTCGGGCGGGCGTGATACACGGCCCCGATGTCTGATCCTACCGACAAGGGTTTTGTCGACCGCGTCGCGGAGGCCGTCGCGGTCTTGGAGGCCATGAGCGAGGAGCCGGCCTTGTTGGCAGGGCTGGATCCAGGGCTGAGGCTCCGGCTGTTGATGTCCGCGGGTCGAGTGTCGTCCCCCACTCGCAAGGAGCGCAAGCTCCAGCAGCGGGCCCGCAAGCGTCTGAACCGAGCCGTCGAGCGGGAGCAGGAGCAGGCCTTGCTCGACCAGACGCAGATCCGAAGGCTGCGCAACAACCCGATCTTCAAGACGCCCCTGCGGCGAGCCCTTCACGGCCTGTCGCACGAGCACGAGCAGCTGCCGCCCCCCGTCGGCCAGGTGCACACCGCTCGCACCTGCTACGCGTGCCGGCGGCGCTACACGACGGTGCACTTCTTTTACGATCAGATGTGCACGGACTGCGGCGACTTCAACTACCGCAAGCGCACCCCGACCGCCGACCTCGGGGGGCGGGTGGCGTTGGTCACGGGGGCGCGGGTGAAGATCGGATACCAGGCGGCGATCCTGCTGCTGCGCTCCGGGTGCCACGTCATCGCGCTCACCCGTTTCCCGCGGGACGCCGCGCGCCGATACGCGGCAGAGCCGGACTTCCACGAGTGGAAGGATCGGTTGGAGATCCACGGCATCGACCTGCGGCACATCCCCAACCTGGAGGCCCTCTGCGATCAGCTGGCGGAGACCCATGCCCGCCTCGACCTCATCATCAACAACGCATGCCAGACGGTTCGGCGACCGCCGGGCTTCTACGACCACCTCATCGGCCGCGAGCTGGAAGGCCCAGCGCAGGCCGACGGCGCGGCGGCCGCGCCGGTGGTGCCGGGCTCGGCGGTGTCTTCCGGTGTGGCGCTGCCGAGCGCGGCGGCAAGCCAGATCGCGCTTGTGCCTGGCGACGAAGCGCGCGGCGAGGAGCTCTTCCCCGTGGGCGCCCTGGACGCGGATCTACAACAAGTGGACCTGCGAAGGGTCAACAGCTGGAGGCTGACCATGCACGAGGTCCCCACGGTCGAGCTGCTGGAGGTCCACCTGGTCAACGCCGTCGCGCCCTTCGTGATCAACGCGCGGCTAAAGCCGCTGATGCTTCGAGCGCCCGGGCGGGATCAGCACATCGTCAACGTGTCGGCGATGGAGGGGCAGTTCTATCGGACCTTCAAGACCGGACGCCACCCTCACACGAACATGGCGAAAGCCTCGCTCAACATGATGACGCGCACGGCCGCCCTGGATTACATCGAAGACGGCATCCACATGAACAGTGTGGACACGGGCTGGGTGACCGACGAGGACCCTGTCCACCACGCCGACCGCAAGCGCGCCGACCACCACTTCCATCCCCCCCTGGACATCGTCGACGGCGCGGCCCGCATCGTGGATCCCTTCATCGACGGACTCAACACGAGCAACCATGTATGGGGGCAGTTTCTGAAGGACTACGCGCCTACCGACTGGTGACGGGCGAGCCGCGAGGCGCGAGGCGCGAACACAAACCGAGGTGGCGCCTTGACCACCACGGCGCCGCCCGACCCAGGTCTCGGCTCACAGCGGCAACGAGAGCCCGTACTTGTCGCGGCAGGTCGCTCGCACCGCTCTGAGGCGGCGCTTGCCGAGGCGCCGCGCCCAACCCGCCGCAGAGACCGCTTGGCGTTGCAAGCACTTGGCCTTGACGATGACCTCGACGGCGCCGGAGCTGCGCTGCTCGGTAAAGGACTTGCGCGCCAGGTGCTCGGCGACCTCGCCTTTGCCTGCCCGGAGCGCCGCCGAGGCTTGCGCCAGCAGCTCCCGGGCCAACTTATGGGTGGCGGCAGGCGCCGACGGCGACGCGCGCCCTCGACCTGTTTTGGGAGGCTTGGTCGCCACCACGCTCCTCCGGGGTCCCGCGCTTGGAGCGTCCGCGTCACGCCCGCTGGGGGCCGACGCCGCCACGGCGTCGCGACGGGTGGCAGAGGAGACGTCGATGGTTTCATTGGCCGCGTCGGCCTCCTCGTCTCCCGCCCCACCCGTCGCGGGGCTGACGTCGGCGACGCTGACGACGGCGGCCTGAACCTCGGCCTCATGCCGCGCGGCGCGAGGCTCGGGCGTCACGCGCCCCGGCGGCGCCGGGAGCTCCACGATCGCGCCGCCCGCCGGCGGCCCCTCACGGACGCTCATCTGAGTCACAGCGTAGCCCCCAGCCGCCAAGAGCAGGACCGCGCCCACCCAGGCCCACGGACGCACCCCGGGGCCGGCGGCGGGTGACCCAGGGTTGGATACGTCAGCCCCCCCCAACGGGCTCGCCGGCGACACTCGGGTCGCTGCCGATGCACGATCGGAGGCGTCCCGAGTCTGCAACGGCGACATCGAGCCATCGGGCTGCGCCAGCGCCCCCGGATCGGAGCGGACCGTGCCCAGCACGCCCATGGTCGCGGCCCGGTGGGACAGCGCGTCACGCTCCGTGCCGTCGCCCGACGGGGCGCGCCGCGGCTCACCGAGGAACGCCGCGGCGAAGTCCGACATCGACGGGAACCTGTCTCCCGGCTCTTTCGCCATGGCGCGATGCACCGCCGAGGCCATCGCCTCGGTCAGGTCGACCCGGGTCACGACGCGGCGCAGATCGGCGGGCTCCTCGTGAACCACCCGGTAGAGCACCGACGGCACGCTGTCTCCCTCGAAGGCGCGCGAACCGCACAAGGCTTCGTACATGACCACGCCGAGGGCAAACTGATCGGTCCGCGGGCCGATCGCCGACTGCTCACCCCGGGCCTGCTCGGGAGCCATGTACGCGGGGGTGCCCATGACGACGGACTCAGCGGTCCGGATCGTCGACCCCCCGAGCACCTTCGAGATGCCGAAATCGAGGACCTTGGCCCGGAACGAGACACCGTCGGAGGTGGCCACCTCTTCGTCCACGAGGAAGATGTTCCGGGGCGTCAGGTCGCGATGTATCACCGACTCCGCGTGGGCGGCCTCCAGCGCAGAGACCACTTGGCGCAGCACCACCGAGGCCTCCTCCACGCGCATCGCGCCATGGGCGAGACGCTCGGCCAGGCTCATGCCTTTGAGAAGTTCCATCACAATGAAGGGCGAGCCACTCTCTACGTCGAAGTCGACAACCTGGACGATGTGCGGGTGGTCGAGCCGACACGCGATCTCGGCCTCGCGTTTGAAGCGCAACAACAACTGCTCATCACTGGACGACACGCTGTTGAGCACCTTGACCGCGAAATTCTTGGGTAGGCGCGCATGCTCCGCCACCCAGACGGTCCCCATCCCCCCCTCACCCAGTGGCCGGAGAAGCCTCCAAGTGTCTCCGAGAACGACTCCCGAACTCAGGTCGAGCATGCAATCTGCGCCGCGGTCATCAACCGATCATATACTCGGCGCCACCAAAAGCGTATCCCTGGCACATGACGACTCGTTGCGCGACGGTGCCCTGGGACAGCGCCCTCAGAGCGCGCCACGCCCACCGGAGGGCCCACCCCATGCTTCGAATCACCCTGCTCGCCCCAGCGGCCCTCGTGTCGCTCCTGCTGTGTCCCCCGCCCACCGCAGCGGCCAAGAGCAAACCGCCCCGGGTTGCGCCCAACACCCTCGAGCGCGCCCTGGACATCGCGCCCATCAGACACCTGCTGCGGGTGGCGACCGACAGCAAAGGGCGGCACCTGGCGTACATCACCCGGGGCGACCGCAAGAAGCTGCCCAAGAAGTGGCCCACCGGGGCGATGCTCTGGTACTCCCGCGACGGCAAGGAGTTCCTGACGAACATCAGCAGCCTCAGCGCCCGGAGCAAGGCGATCGTCACCTGGAACTTCCGCGATCCCCGCCACATCGAGAACGGCCGGCTCAAGACGCAGTCGGTCGTCGCCACCGAGGACGGCGGCCAGACGCTGACCGTCCGGTGCGATGAGCGCAAGACGCCTTTCACGGCACTGCCGCCCGATCAAGCCAGCGCGGTGATCGCCCGGGGCAAGTTCTTTCACCCTACGTGGAATCGCCGCTCGCGCTTTCTGGCCCGGGACGACCGCGGGGTCTACTTCTTCGTGGACAACGCGGCGTACCCCGAGCTCAGTCGCGACTACCGTGTCTATCGCGGCATGCGCGGGTCCATGTCCCATCTGACGCTCAAGGGCGTGGCCGACGACAGCGCGGGGCAGATCTTCTCGACCCAACGAGGTCACCTGCGGCTCATCGTGTCGACGGCCAGGCACAACGGAACGGGTGTCACAAAGCCGAGCAGAGCCGAATGGATCAAGGGGCGCAAGCGGACCCCGCTGACGGTGTTACCTATCTGGGACAACCTGAAGCTCATCTATCAGGAGTTGGGGCCCTACGTGGGACAGCGTCTCGGCACGCCCTG
>JAAZYN010000510.1 GCA_014239625.1 Myxococcales bacterium
GGTTCCCTGGGACCCGAGTCGTACGGCATCCCGGCCATCGTCATGGAGAACTCCCTCGTGTACCGCAACACCATCATCGGACGCACCTGGCACCTGGACATGGACACGGCCAAGCTGACCTTGCTGTACGAGCGGTTGCAGGTGATGCTCGAGGCCCAGCACAAGGCCCTGGTCTTCAGCCAATGGCCATCGCTGTTGCGGCTGGTCGCCGCCGGGCTCGAGGAGCGCGAGGTGAGGTACCTGATGTTGGATGGGGCCACCCCGGTCACCAAGCGCCCTGCGCTCGTCGACCTCTTCAACAGTCACGAGGGACCTCCCGTCTTCCTCATCAGCTTGAAGGCCGGCGGCACCGGGTTGACGTTGACCGCCGCTGACCACGTGATTCATCTCGACCCGTGGTGGAACCCCGCGGCCGAGGCTCAGGCCACCGATCGGGCGCACCGCATCGGTCAGAAAAACCCCGTCGTGGCATACAAAATCGTCGCGCGGGACACGGTAGAGGAACAGATCTTGGAGCTCCAACAACGCAAACGGCAGCTCTTCGAAGCGACCGTCGACGCGGATCGCCTGCTGGCGACTGAGCTGACCGCCGAGGATCTGGCGAGGGTGTTCGCGTGAGGGGGGCTCTGCTCGCCTGCGTCCTCGCTGTGTCCTGCACGCCGCAGCCCCCATCCGTCGCGACATCGGGTAAGCCCTCGCCGGGGGCCGACGCGCGCCCTGGCGCCGCGGTCGTGGAGAGCCCGGCGGCTCCTGGACATGGCATCGGCGCGGCCAGCGCCCAGGGTTACCGGCCGGTGGATCTGCGGCTACCGAGGCTTCACCACCAGGGCGGCACCTGGCATCTCGGCCCGTCACCGTTGGAGGGATCGACGGCGGACGAGCGAGGGCAGGAGGTGGTCCTGGAGGCGAAGATGGTGCTCGATGATAGTCTACCCCGGCGGCGGTCGTTCTGGGCGGCGCCGCACTATGACGGCTGCGTCGACAGACACGCGCGGCGTCACGCGGTCCACTGGGTGCGGGTGGTGCTGCCGGAGGGTGAGTCGGTCCAGGTGACGGACCATCGACTCTTCATCCAGGGGGTGCTGGCCGCCCCTGGCGAGGACGGGCGTCTGCGTTTCAACGCGGTGTCCGTGCAGCGCCAGGGGGCTGCGGTCGATCAGGGGGGAGCCCGGCGATGACCGACGCTGCTTCGACGATCTTTGTCAGCGAGGTGTTCACCTCCATCCAGGGCGAGGGCCTGTTGACGGGTGTGCCTTCGGTCTTCGTGCGGGTCAGCGGTTGCAACCTCCGCTGCGGTTTCTGCGATACGCCGTACACCAGCTGGGAGGCGACGGGGCAGCATCAGGCCCTGGACGACCTGGTCGGCCAGGTGGGTGACGCCGCGGGCGTGCGGCACGTCGTGCTCACCGGGGGCGAGCCGTATGTGGTGAAGGGGGCGCCTGAGCTGGCGCGGCGCTTGCGCCGGGCCGGGTATCATCTGACCGTGGAGACCGCGGGCACGGTGTTCAGTCGGGAGCTGGAGGCGGATCTCTATTCGGTGAGCCCCAAACTGGTCAGCAGCATCCCTGACGATCCGGTCTGGGGGCCGCGCCACTCGGCCACGCGGCTGAACCGGGAGGCGCTGGCCGCCTTCGTCGCGACCGACTCCTATCAGCTGAAGTTCGTCGTCGCGGAGCCTCGGGATCTGGACGAGGTCGAGGGTCTGGTCGGGGACCTCGACGCCGACCGCGAGCGGGTTCTGTTGATGCCCGAAGGGACGTCCGTGGAGCGACTGGACCAGGTGGCCGCCTGGCTGGCGCCAGAGTGTATCGGGCGCGGCTATCGGTACTGTGACAGGCTGCATATCCGCTTGTACGGAAACACGCCTGGGACCTGACGCGGTCACTCTCACGCTGCGCACGGGGCCGCGCTCCCTTCGGCTGGCTCGACGGCCGTCGAGCCCGAGCTCACCGGCCGCCGCCCGCGTCACGCCAGGCGGCGCGCCAGCTCTTTGGTGTCCCTCCAAGCGCCATGACTCACCCGGGCTGCTGGCCGCCCGCCGGGCTGCCCGTCCCGATGGCGCGCTGCAGGCGCGTCACCGTGAGGTCGCGCCCGGCGAGGAAGTGTTTGTTGAGCGTCTTCAGCCCGCGGAGCGGGGCGCTGCGGCCAGTGGCGCGCAACACGTCCGCCATGAGCCGCTTGTCGCCGCGGCCGACTCTCCCATCGAGAACCACCGCCGCCGCGAGCACCTCCAGCACGACCTGCAGCTCCTCGGCTTCGAGGGTCCCCAGCGTTCGTACGAAGTGGTCGTCATCGTCCACCCTTGGCCCCTGGACCTTGGCGACGTCACCGCAGAGCGTCTCCAGCTCGCGCAGCAGCGCGATGAGGTTGGGGTGAAGGGACTCGCGTCGAACCACGGTCACGGCGGCCGCCCGCAGCAGCATCTCCTTGCCGTGGTCGGACAACGCCGGGTGGTCCTGCGCGACGCGCTGGACCAACGCTCGGGCTGCCGATGGCCCCATCGTGCAGATCCGCGCGTTTCGGATCACGATCCAGGCGACGGCGCCGTCCCACGTCGCCGTCACCGGGATGTCGATGAAATACAGCCACTCCCGAAGCGCCACGCGCCCAGCCATGCGCCGAACCAGCAGCTTGATCAGGAAGTTGGTGACGGTGACCTTGAGCTTGTAGATGATCGTGTTGAGCAGCAGTCGCCAGGCGGACACCGCCTTGTGCGGGTTGATCCCGTACGGGTTGTCCGGCGGCGTGGGCAGCTCCATCGCGGTGCGCGCAAGCGCGGTCGCGATGGCGCGGCGGTCGCTGTTTTCCGGAGCGCTGCCGGCGCCGCCCAGGTTGATCCCGGCGACCATCGCCAGCTCGTGGACCGACCTGAGGGCGTCGGTGTACAGCAACGCGATCTCGATGATCGTCGCGATCACAGTGATCCCGATGACGGCCAGGTCCTGGCTCAGCGTCGACGTCGGCGACGCGCCGATGATGAGGTAGGACGCGATCGCAGAGGCCGCCCCCGAGCCGGCTCCGATCAGGCAGCCGCGGATGACGACGCCGGTCTGAATGCGGCCGAGCTGACGCTTCTCATCCTCGTCGAGGATGTGGACCTCGTCGTCCGACAGGGTGGCACCTCGCCGGGCGCTGCGGCGCTCGAAATAGTCGAGCCCCATCCGCTCGAGTCGCGGCGACGACTCGGTAGCGAAGCCCAAGGCGGCCTTCTCGAGCTTCTCGATACCCTCGGACGTGAGGTTCTCGAGCCCGTCCACGCGCGCGGAGCCCGGCCTAGGCCGCGTCGCGCATGGCGCTCAGCTCGTCGAAGAAGCCGAACACCTTCGCATCGTAGGTGTCTCCGAGCCCAGCGGCGTCGAGCTTGAGCTCGTCGGCCAGAGCCACCCGGGCACGTCGCAGCAGGTCCAGGGTGGCCGCCCGCAGGGTGCCGGCGGCGTTCCGCGTATCCGTGTCCACGTTCTTGTACTGTTCGCGCTGGTTGAGCAGGTCTTCGAGCTCCCCGGCGGCGTCGAGAAATGCGTTGACCCACACGCCGATGGTGCCACCGTCGGCGGTCGGCAGCTGCGCGAAGTCGTCCGAGAGCTCGGTCACCTTGGCGCGCCGCTCGGCCGCCTGAGCTGCCTGTTGCGCGTACGTTCGCTCGAGATCGCCGAGCCCCGGGACGATGGCCTCGCGGATACGGGTCGCCGCCGCTTGCTGTTGGCTGGAGGCGAGGGGGTTGTCCTCGAACGCCTTGCACATGTGCCACAC
>JAAZYN010000511.1 GCA_014239625.1 Myxococcales bacterium
CTGGCAAGGACCGAGGGCGCAGGACTAGCAGCGTCAATTCAAGCCCGAAGGGACGTCGTCGAGGGCCGTCAAGAGCGGGCCGCAGGCGAGCGAACACTGGGATTAGCTTCACGGGCCGCAAGGAGCCGCCCTGCATGACGGTCGCTGGAGCTAACAGGCTGATTCGCAAGCGGCTGCTTCGGCAGACTCGAACGCTGGCACACATCAAGGATGGCCGCACACTGCGTCGCTGATCCCTTCGCCCTGCGATAGGCACGAGCCTTCCCGTCGCTCGCGCAAACTCGCCCGGGCCCGCTGCGCTGTTCAGTGGAACCGACGTCGCCGCGCGCGGTGAACTGATCGGCGCGTGTTCTCAACCACCACCTGGCAGTGCTCGTGACCCCGGTCGATACCCACGAATAGCTCTACACCCCCCCAGATAAGCTGCGGTTGCCGCGGTCCGGGCTTTCCTGAACTGGCGCCACGGGCAAACCATTTCGCCGAGCGCTATTTTCTACAAGTCCTCGACCGCTGCATCCCACGAGCGACAGTTCGCGCCAGGCACTCGAGGTACAGGCACGTGCTGGCCCTGCTCGTGCGTTCGCAGTGCGACAACTATCGCCGTCGCCGCTCAGCAGGTACAGCGCACGACCGGACCATCATTCGTGCCGACCTCATCCAGTGTCCCGTGTGGGAAGTTCGCTTACAGAACCTGCCAGCGGTTTGGTTCGTACCAAGGCGCGAGGGTGCAGGACTGGCGGGGGTCAATTCAAGCCCGAGCAACGCCGGTACGGGCCAAACAAGCCAGGGTTATGTAAGCGTAGTTTCCACACGGGACACTAGGCAAATACAGTTGGGCGCGGTATCGGGAGCAGTGGGCTACGCGATTCATTACTACGTTCACGGATGCGGCCTGGGACACGCCAGTCGCTCGGTCCCCGTCGTGCGGGCGTTGCGGGCCGAGGGGAACATGGTCCGCGTCTTCGCGGGAGAGGCCGCCGGGCCGATGTTCGCGGCGGAGCCGGGTGGCAGCCGGGCTATCGCGTCGACGCCGCTGGGGGTATGCCCCAGCACAGCACGCGTGACGGCCTCTCGGCTCCAGCAGGTCATGGCCGCGCTCAGAATGGACAATCCGCGGGTGGTGGTCACCGACGGCGACCTCCCGAGCGCCGTCGCGGCGCGCCTGAACCAGGTCCCCACGGTAGCCCTCGGCCATGGGCTGGTGTTTGGACACTGCAAGCGCATCCTGTCGGCCCCACGCATGCCCTGGATCCGGGAGGCCTTGAAGGCGCGCATGGCGTCGCTCGGCGCCTCGCGCGTCGTGGCGGTGAACTTCGCAGCCTGCGAACCGATCGACCCACGAAAGACCACGGTAGCCGCTCCCACGCTCCGGGAGACGCTGGGGCAGCGCTCGCCGGTGCTGGCGGACGACGCGCCAGTGGTGTGCTACTTTCGGGACGACAACGGCGACGCCATCGTGCGGACCCTCGTCGAGCTCGGTACGTCGCCGCTGGTCTTCACCAACCGTGAGGATGTGGACCTTCCCGGCGCGACCGTCGTCGCCAGAGATGGCCGACAGTTTGCCCACGTCCTTACGAGTGCGCGGGCGGTGGTCTCCTCGGCGGGCAGCCAGCTCATCAGCGAGTGCCAGGGGCTCGGTGTCCCGCAGCTGGCCCTGTATGCCGCGGGCGACGACGAGCAGCAGTTGAACGTCGCCATGCTGCGCCATTTCGGCTTGGGCGATGGTGCTCCCATGGGGAGCTGCGACCGGGGTATGCTCGAGGCGTTCATGGGAGGTGCCCGGAACCAGCTAGGGGACGGTTCGGCCACCCCACCCGTCGACACGGTGTCGGCGGTTCTCCGCGCGGTCGCCGACCTGGCGAGCCGCTAGCCCAGCGAGGCTCGACGTGCGCACTTCATCGCGATGGACATCCCTGCTCGGTGCGGCCGCGTTCGTCGCGCCGCCGCGCCGTCGCGCGCGGGCGGAGCAGCGCGGGAACTCGAGCAGCCACGAAGTAGGTTCCAACGGCGACGCGCTGTGCAGCTCGAGAGCGCTCCTGGCCGCCGCCGCCGCCATCCCGTCCTGCCCGTCGACGACGCCGGGTAGCCGGTGAGCGCCGTCTTCCTTCTGGTCAGTGGTCGCGACGCCCCTGCGCGTGTCGACGCGGCCGAGCCGTGGGTGCCGTTCGAACCCGAGAGCAGCGAGCGGTATCAAGGCAGCGATGGGAGCGTCCTGCACGTCTGGACGGTGGTGCCAGAGGCCGCCCGGGGAAGCTACCTCGACCGCGCGGAGGGAGGCTGCGCGGTCTATGACGGGCAGATCGCCGAACGGTCGGACGCCCCCCTGGACCGAACGGTGGCTGGGCTCTTCCACGATCGTGTCAAACGCGACGGGCTGGATCTGACCTCACGGCGGGTCGACGGTGACTGGGTGGCGTTGGTACACGACGCCGACAGCGACACCTGGCGCGGCGCTTGTGACTTCCTGGGCGCCTGCCACCTGTACTACGGCGAGCGGGATGGGCGCGTGGTCGTGTCCAACCGGGCGCTCGTGGCGGCCGCAACGCTCTGGGGGGAGCTTCCACCGCCTGAGGTGGGCGAGTTGGCCCTGCTGCACGCGGCGTTCTCGTGTCCACTGGGGCTGCGCACCTGCTGGCCCGACGTGAAGCTGCTCGGCCCGTCGGAGCTGCTCGAAGTCCGCCGGGGCGGCCTTCGCCTGGTGCCCAAGACGGTCGACCATGACGGCGACACGCTCTCCTTCGACGAGGCGTTCGCCGCGCTCGTGGATCGCAGCAAGGCGGTTAAACGATTCCCGGGCCTCAGGTTCCGGGTGACCGTGACGGGTGGAAAGGACAGCCGCGCCGTGCTCGGAGGTCTGGTCGCGGCAGACGCACTGGGCGCCATCTCGGAGTGCTACCTGGAAGGCGACGCGACGTTGCCGGACGCGGTCGTGGGCCGAAGGTTGGCGGAGCACTATGGCCTGCCCTTCGTGTTGGACCCGGTGCCCTTTTCGCGTCACGTTGGCGCCGAGGCGGACGTGATGGAGGCCTTCGCCATCCACAACTTCCAGGCGGAGCTTTTCCTCAACGGCTGGGATCTCAAGGGCGGACTCACCAAGCCCCGCAGCGGGGACGTTCGCGGCTACTATGGCGAGATCTATAAAGCGCACACGCTGCCGCTCAACCCCCTGTTCTTCTGGGCAGCGGTGCGTGTGGGCTACCAGAACGGCTGGTTCGTGGACCCCTGGAAGATACTTCGGCGCCCCGCTCGCAGACACCTCATCGGCCTTGTCCGGGGCTACTTGGACGACGCGCAAGCGCGCGGGTGCGACCCCGCCGGGATGCACCACCGTTTCCATCGGGAACAGCGAATGGCGCGCTGGTGTGGACAGGCTCAGCGTAGCGACGCCATGGGCGCGCTGGCCATCAACCCTCTGGCGGACCGCCGGCTGTTCCACCGCTACGACTCGCTGAGTTCGGTCGATCGCGCCCAGTGCCGGATTCACTTCGAGTTGATCCGGCGGGTGGACCCATGGCTGGCGTTGCAACCGTTCGCCGACTTTCAGTGGAAGCTGGCGGGAGCCCCGAGCACACCGGCGCAGGGTGGCAAGAAGACGGGCTTCGCGGTCAGCCCGCAGCTCCAGATGTGGCGCGACAAGGCCGCTGAGCTCGAGGAGTTCCTGCGAGCCCCCGGCGCAGATGCGTTCTACGCGGTGTACGACCAGGCTGCCCTGCTAAAGCTCGTCGCGCTGACCCGCAACAAGCCCAATC
>JAAZYN010000512.1 GCA_014239625.1 Myxococcales bacterium
GGGCTTGAATTGACGCTGCCAATCCTGCGCCCTCGGTCCTTGCCAGCGACGCCGAACCCTCGCCACTATCGAGCCGGATGCAAACGGACACTGGCCATGGTGTCCCGCGGGAGGTCGACGACAGCCAGAACGACGGTGTCGCTGGAGCGTTCAACCAAACCGACCGGCCGGCTCCAAGAGGACGACTCCCAGACCCGTCGTCAAACGTGATGTAGCCTCGACGACAGCCACAAACGTCTGTACCCGTGGAGGGTTGAGGGCGGCTCCCAGGTCCTTGACCTTCGGGTGGGACTCGCCTACGACGTGGCCATGACCAACGCCAAGTTCGTGACCCCAATGCACCCTCTCCTCTTCCCCCTGGTCGCCATCGGCCTGCTGGTCCAGGCCAGCGCCTGCGGCTCGGTGGGATCCAGCCTGGCCCTCCAGGACCCCGCCCCACGCTACCTGCCTGGCGGAACGGAGCTGTGGATCGGCTCGGCGAACCCGGAGGCGTTGCTGACCGCGATGGGCCGTGACGCCATCGTCGACCTCATCGGCCCGGATTACATGAGCTTCCAGAAGGAGGCCGAAAACGAAGTCGGCGTGGACCCGTTCGACCCCGCGTCCATGGTCCGCGCCGGCCTGGACCCCACCAAGCCGTTCGGCTTCATGATGGTCGACATTCGCGAGGAGATCGGGGGCGGCTATGCCCACGTGTCGGACATCGCCCGCTTCGTCTCCGCGCTCGACCGCTTCGCCAGGAGCCTCCGAGCACGCCGTGCCAGCGAGAGCATCGGTGACGGGACGGTCTACACCTTCGGCAGCAACCGTCGGAAGGGCCGCTTGTGTGTCGCCGTCCATGGCACCTTCGCGATGGTCCTTGCGACCGACCGCCGCAAGAACCTGGACCGGGTTCGCCGCGCGTGCTACTCGGTCGCGGCCGGCGGCGACGGCAAGACGGCCCTGGCCCGCTCAGCGAACTTCCAACGGGCCATGGGGCTCCTGGAGCGCGGCAGTGATCTCTACGGGTTCGCCGACCTGCGCGCGATGATCACCGGCGGCAAGACCTTCCGCCACCACGCCGAGCCTCGGGGCCCCGAGGACGACCAGCGTCTGCGCCGCGAACGGATGGCCAAGGACAGCGACACCGCCAGGGGCTTCTACCAAACCGTCGCAGGCCTCAGCTTCGGCGTGGACATGACGCCGGAGCGTGCGCTGCTCGACGTGCGCCTGGCGATGCTCCCCAACGCGGCCCCCCTGCCCTTCACCAACACGAGTGCGGCCAAAACGAACACGTCGTTGGCCAGGCGCGCGCGACTCATAGACGTCGCGTTCACCTTCGATCCCCAGGCCGGAGCCAGCTGGTTGTTGCTGGCGCTGGGCGCCAACCCGCTGGCCGCCTACGGCTGGAACAGCGCGGCGGAGTGGAGCTATCCGCTGATCGTCCGCGGAGTCGAGCCTGACAAGGACCTGAGCGCCTGGCTGGATGGGACCGCGGGGATGACCGCGGATTGCGAGGAGGGCGTTCGGTTCATGCGCCGCTGCACCGGGATGCTCCACTTCGGCGTCACGGACGCGGCGAAGGTGAAGGCGTTGCTGCAGCCCCCGAAAGAAGCGGGATTCGGGGTGCGGTGGGTGGATGTGGTGAACGACCGCCTGGTCATCGGAATGGACGGCGAGCGGTCCGCCAGCATGGCTGAGGGCACCGCCAAGCCGCTGCCCGCGCCGGCCGCCCTCGTGGACACCGTGGATGTGGAGCGGACCGGGCGGATTCGCCTCAACGCGAGCCTCCTGCTGGCTCCGCTCCTGGAGGCGGCGGTGTGGGATGGCTGGTTCGGGGGAAGTCGTAGCTGGAGGACCGGCGCCAGCTCCCCCGAGGCCAAAGCGCTCGTCGAGCAGATTCGCAGGCTCGAGTCCGAATACGCCAAGGCGCGACGGGCCCACATGGCGCCGAATCGAGAGGCTTGGGGACGCTTCGCCGCGAACCTGGGCACCCTCGACCTGGCGCTCGTGGCGGGGGCCGACCACCTGGCTGGGCTCGGGGGGATGGTGCCGCGACCGGGGACGTGGAGCGACATCTCCAAGCAAGCCGCCCAGCTGAAGGCCCGCCGGCGAGCCCTGTTGAAGGCCTGGCTCCCCAAACAGGAGGCCCACAAAAAGCAGGTCGATACGCTCTGGGAACAGGTGGACGCGCTCGGAAAGTAGGCTCCGGTCGTAAACGCCGATGCACGGGTGGGATCAGCGCTCGATCCAACGTCGCGAGAGGGTCCGAACCACCATCACGTCGCCACGCCGACGGCCGCCCCCGCCAGGGCCACGGAACACGGCGGAGAGGCAGGAGTCGATCCGGGCCGCCCGCTCGCCGGGCGTACCTGTGGGGCCGCGCCGCTGTGGTCGGATGCAGCCGCTCGAGCGCTTGCATCCCTGTCGTGCCGTCGGTGCTGATCACGTAAGCCCCTTCAGCCGCGAGGCGCCGCGGCTCGTCGAGCTTCTACACGCCCGATGATGCTCCTGGGGTGTCTCGCGTCTGTGGCGGACACGCAGCGCGCCGGTGGGCCGAGCACACCTCGTGGGTTCCAATCCCTACGGCGCGACGGCGCGAGCGCGGAGCGTGCGGTCAGAACACCGCGGAGATGAAACCTGTCAGAGCCCGCACCGGGCCGGCGGCGTGCCCGACCTGGAGGTACGCGGTGCCATAGCTTATCGAGCGTCCCATCGCTGAGCCCGCCTCGATACGAAACGCCTCCCAGGACCACTCCGCGTGCTCGAACACCATCGAGACCCCCGGCGTATAATACGCAGCGAGCTGCAGACCCCCGAAGCGACCCGCGATGCCGATATCGAGGGTTCCGGTGACCATCACCTCCTCGAAGTCGCCGAAGGTGGTGGACACGGTGACCGTCCCGCCGGCCAAGATGAGAAATTGGCTCCCCCGCTCATGACCGTAGCGAAGCACCGCCGCATGTCCGCCCAACCCCAGGCCGATACCGAACAGCGGGTTGAGCACCGTGGTGGCGTGCACCGTCAAGCTCCCCTCCAGCGCCAGCAGCCCCTCCTGCGGCCCCTTGGGCCGACGCCCCTGAGCCGACGTGCCGGACGCCGACCCGCGGAAGGTGCTGACCTTCGGCCCACGGCGCGCGGTCACCTCGGAGGCGAAGCGCCAGCGTCGGTCGACCGCCTCTTTGACCCCCGCGCAGATCTCTTTGACCGCCGTCATCTGCGCCTGCGCGCGACGGGCCTCGGGGGCTGGCAGCCCGTCCACCGAGTTGACCCCACGACGGTCCAGCTCACTCTGCACGGCGTTCCAGACCCGACCCGCCAGCGCCACCCGGACCTCGGGCACGGTCTCCGCCGCGAGCATCCGCAGCTCCACCGCGTCCGTCGGTCGCATCGTCAGAGAGAGGGGCCCGTAGTTGATCCATCGCGCGAGCCCGTCCATGTGCGCCGTCCACTCCGGTGAGAAACCGGCGGGCCGCTTGGCGTCTTTCACCTTGCGGGTGAAGGCGTCGCTGATGCGCCCGACGGGCTCCACCAACACGATCCCGGTGACCCCTCGCTTGACGTCGCCGCGATGGGTCACGATCCCGACGATTGCCCCGGTCTGATCGATGACCGCCCCTCCGGAGTTGCCTGGATTGAGGCTCATCGCCAGCTGCAAGCGGCCGTCGTTGTTGAGCCGGCTCACCTCGCCGCTGGTCGCTGCCGGCAAGCGCTCTCGGGTGTCCACAGGGTAGCCACTGACGCTGACACGTTGCATGGCCGG
>JAAZYN010000513.1 GCA_014239625.1 Myxococcales bacterium
GGACGCTTGGAGGGCGCCTCGCTGCGGCGCTTCAGCTTCGGCTTGCCGAGGTCACGCAGGCCCCGAATCATCGGCACGTCGGAGTCTTTGACCTCGGGATCCAGTCCCCCTTTTGCCTCCACGAGTGAGCCCCCGAGGAGGGTGCGCCAAATCCTGTCGGCTCGGTTGGCTAGCGTGCTGTTGCCGTTGGTGGTGACGAAGGCCACCTCGGTCATCACGTCGGCGTACCTTTCCATGACCGCCGTCAGGGTGTTGCCCAGCGGGGTGTCCTGAATCGACCTGAAGACCTGCTCGAAGGCTTGGGTTTGCTTGCCTCGGCCAATCGCCATCATCTCGACCGGGTCGACGCCCAGGGTCGCCAGATCCTGCTGGATCGTCCGGGCCCCGAAGCACTCATAGCCGATCAGCTCGACCTGAAAGCGCCACAGCGACAGACGCTGGGCCACGCTCATTTGGCTCAGCATGGCTGGCAGGTATTGGATGCCCAAGGCCACGTGGCGCGCTTCATCGCGTTCATAGTACGGCAGCAGCCCCGTCAACACCGGCTCCACGTCGAGCTTCTTGACGATGTGAAACAAGGTCAGCGCGATGGGCTCGACCATCAGCTGCATGCCCAGGAGTTTTTTGGCGAGATGGTCCGCGTTCATCACCCTCTCCAGAAGGTTCTGAGCGGCCCAGTCCAGCTTGTCGGGGATCGCGTCCAAGGCCGTGAGGTAGTCGTGCATCACGTAGAAGTGGCGTGCCTCGTCGAAGGCTTGGCTGGTGGCCGCCATCTTTGGCTCCAGGGGCTCGATCTCGTCGGCCAGCTCGGCGCTGATCTTCCACGCCGCCAGCTCTCCCCACATGATCACGGCGAACACCCGGCCGAGCGCTCTCCGCTCCCTGTCCGGGAGGCGAGGCGTGCCATGTTGCTCGAGCAGCGTGTTGAGCACCTCGTTGCCGTCCCACGAGAGGCGCTGGCTCTTGTGGTAGACCCGCTCGAGGATCTTGGCGTTCTTGGCCTGAAGCCCGTAGTCGTCGCGGCGGAACATGCCGTAAGGGATCTTCTTTCGGCCGCGCATGCGCGAGAGAACTGACGTGAGCATGATCGAACCTCGTGTCTCAGCTTAGCGGGTTGAACAAGGCCTGGGTGATGAGCGCGCGCACGTCCGAGAAGGTCTCGTGCACGCGCTGCACGGCCTCGTCGCCCTGCGCGTAGGCGAGGTCGACGATGAGGCCGTTGAGGATCTGCAGAAGCAATCGCGCCACTCGCTCTGGCGGGATCACGAGCCGCTCCAACATGCTGGGCCCCAATACGTTGTGGATCCCCTCGACCACCATCGCCATCAGCTCGGACTGGAACGTGGCCACGTGCCCCGCGATGCGCGCGTTGTCTCGAGCGACGTTGTGAAACTCAAGCATCACTCGGATGTGCTCGAGGTCTCGGACCACGAAATCCCGGGCCTCCTCGATGGCCTGCTCGAACTGCGCAGGGGAGCGCCGAGCGCCACTGCGGGTGAGCTCCCGGACGTAGCTCAGCAGCTCCCGGAGGAGCTCCAGCTGGACCTCGAGGAACAGGTGCTCTTTGGAGTCGAAGTGGTAGTGCACCAGCGACTTGGAGACCCCCGCTCGATCGGCGATCTGCTGCATCGACGTCCCCCGATAGCCGGATCGGCCAAAGGCCCTGGCCGCCGCGAGCAGGATCTTCCGCACCGACCGGTTGTCGCGATTGAGCGTGGAGAGTCCGTCGATATGCTCTGGATTGCCCATGAAAAGTAGGTGAACCTTGTTTGTACTGACCGGTCAGTCCAAAGTGTAGACGAACACTCCGGAGGTCGTCAATCTGGACGTCACACGGTATGCAAACAGGTATTGGAGGCGGCCATGGTGACATCGCGCATCCGTTTGAGCTTATGGGCCGGCGCGTTTCTGTGGGTGGCGGGGTGTCCAGGCGCGGAGTCGCCCGGTGTCGGGTGGGACCCGGGGCCTGAGCTAGCCGTCGACACGGGGCTCGGTGATTCGCTCACGGACGCGCCCCCGGTGGATGGCGGACCGGCGCCCGACGGGGCGGTGGACTCTGGTCCGGACGCTGGCGGGCCGGCGGGCTACCCCAACATCTCACAGGCGCTGGGCTACCCCTGGACGGCCGGCCCTGCGCCCGTGGTCAATGCACAGTGGCAGTCCGCCTGCGCCGATGAGCTCCCCGCCAACGCGGCGCCGTCGCTTCCGCCGATGCCCGCGACGCCGGACAATTGTGCGGGTGATCCGACCAAGTGCGGAGCCGGCGAGAGCCAAGACTGCTCTGCGGCGCCGGCGGTCGGCAGGTGGCTGCATCGAGCGACCGTGGACACCGCTCTGTTTCCAGACGCCGTGTGCAATGATGGCTCTCCGGGCGTGCTCGAGATCCGGCCAGGAACGGGCGACGGCGCGGACACGTGGCTGATCTGGTTCAAAGGTGGGAGCAGCTGTCGCGATCAACACACCTGCGCTCGACGTTGGTGCGGCAACCAGTCGGGCACCACCTACGCTGCTCACTTGATGAGCACGGACTGGAACGGTGACGGGCTCGTCGACCGACCCTATTGCGCGAGAGCGACGGCTGGATCTGCGATGGATCCGAATCTGGCCGGCAACCCCTTCGCCAACGTCAACGTCGTCAAGATCTGGTACTGCGGTTCGGACAATCACATCGGCCGTGGGACGGTGGATTACGACGACGATGACCTCGACGGAGATGCGGTCGAGCGTGGTTTCAGCACCGAGGTCAAAGGGCGTCGTATCGTGGAGGCGATGCTCGAGTTGTTGTCGACGGGCCTCACGTCCGACGACGGCGCGGTGACCCTCCCGTCGCTCGACGATGCGAGCAGGGTCGTCATCTCGGGCTCATCGGCTGGCTCCTTGGGAGCGATGCAGAACCTCGACGCCATGGCCGAGTTCATCACCGCCGCGGCGCCGACCGCGCAGGTGCGAGGCGTGCTCGACGCCAACGTGCCCCCGTCGGCGGCGGTGGTAGACAGCTATCCGGTCTACGTGGATGTCGCGCTCGACGAGATGCAGACCCCCGGAGAGAGGCTGGGAGAGCTCCGGCACAGCGGCGCCGCGACGAGCTGGACGGGGTGGTACCGAGCTGCCGACGCCTTCGTCGACCAGAGCTGCGTCGCTCACGTTCAGGCCACCCAGGGCGACGCCGGGATGGCCGCGTGCCTGCTCCCCGCCGAGTTGTTGCTGGCCAAAGACGCTGGCGCTCCGCTCTTGAGCACCCCCAGCTTCGTGCGCTTCGACCTCGGCGACGGGGTCATCGGTGGCATCTACAACCCGTGCAGAGATCGTGTCACCGGAGCTCCCTGCTATTCACCGAACCACAGCATGCTCTCCTACGAACAGACGGACCCTGTCAGCTGGCTGGAGCTGTTGGATAGCAGCGACCATAACCGCGCGACCTTGATCTCGATCATCGAGGGGGACACCGCGGTGACCGGAGTCTTCGCTCCCGCGTGCGAGAGCCACACGGGGTTCGCCAACAGCAACTTCAGCACGCAGATGGCTGAGGACTACGATGGCGGGGGCTTCAGCGGATCCCCCATGACCTTCATGCAGGCGTTGGGTACCTGGCTGGTCTCCGGCGCGCCGCTGCGCGTCATCGACAGCAGCAAGTCCTCTCCGGATGCGCCGAGCTCGACCTGCGGCGGTACGGAGGGCTAGCCCGCATGTCTCACCAGACTTCGGCTGCAACCTTCGGATGGGCAGGCGC
>JAAZYN010000514.1 GCA_014239625.1 Myxococcales bacterium
CCCCGCCAGTCCTGCACCCTCGCGCCTTGGTACGAACCAAACCGCGACAGGTTCTGTAAGCGAACCTCCCACACGGGACACTAGGGGGGGCGCATCGGCGCTCACAGCCTCTGTTGGAACTTCCGACCTGGGGTTCTGGGAGGTGGCGCAAGAGCGCGCCACAGGCTCGGGCCGCCCACACATGCATCGATGGGCGCGGCCTCCCGCGAGCTCGGGGCCACCGACTGCGACCGCCGACCGGGGCGAACGGGCTCCGGTCACTCACGTCCGCCGGGCCTCGAGACGGGCTGACGTGGGTCCGCCTTTCCACCGGGCGACGCATGCCCAATAATGCGCGCGTGCTGCCGCGCCTGACCCAGCTCGAACCGGTTCAGCGGGACTACGAGGCCTTTACCCGGGCGCTCGCCCGCGACGGCTTCGTCGGTGACATTCAGACCGACTTCGCTACCCGCCTGGTGGCGTCTACGGATAACAGCGTTTACCAGCTGCTCCCCCAGGCGGTGATCTTCCCCAGGGATGCCGACGACGTCGCGCGCGTCATGACTCTGCTCGCCCGCGAGCGCTTTCGACAGCTGTCGGTCTCGGCGCGTGGCGGGGGCACGGGAACCAACGGACAGTCGCTGAGCAGCGGCATCATCCTGGACGTCTCGCGGTACATGGACCGCGTCATCGAGGTGAACCTCGAGGCAGGATGGGTCGACGTGGAGCCAGGCGTGGTGCTCGACGATCTGAACCGAGCGCTCGAACCCCACGGCGTCTTCTTTGCACCCAACCTGTCACCGTCGAGTCGCGCCACGTTGGGCGGCATGATCGCCACCGACGCCTGCGGCAAAGGCTCTCGGGTCTACGGCAAGACCTCCGAGCACGTCCTCGGGCTCGATCTGGTGCTCGCTGACGGGACCTGCTTCAGCGCCAAGCCGGTGGACACGGCGGCCGCCCTCGCGGAGCTCCAGAGACGCGACGACCGGGTCGGTGAGGTGCACCGGACCGTTCACGACGTGATCGTGGCGCGCTCGGAGCTCATCGCGGCGCGCTTCCCCAAGCTGCAGCGCTTTTTGACCGGCTACAACCTGGCCCGGATCCAGACCCCGGAGCGACCCGACCGCTTCGATCTCACCTATCTGATCACCGGCTCGGAGGGCACCCTGGCGATGGTCACGGCGGCGCGCCTCCGCCTGACGCCGCTGCCCACCGATAGCGCCCTGTTCGTCATCAAGTACCCGACCTTTCAAGCGGCGCTGGACCACGCTCAGGTGCTCGTAGGGAGCGACCCCACCGCCATCGAGACCATCGACGAGACGGTGTTGGACCTGGCGCGCGCCGACGTCATCTGGCGTGACGTCGCAGACCTCCTGGACGACCGCGACGGCGAGCCCCGCACCGCGGCCATCAATCTGGTGGAATACTCCAGTAGCCGCCGCGACACCGTCGAGACACGAGCTCGTCGCCTGCGGAGCGAGCTGCAGGGGAGCCGCCCGTTCGTCGAGCCCGCCGACCGTTCCCAGGCCAAAGCCCTGTGGGCGCTGCGCAAAAAAGGTGTGGGCTTACTGGGCGCCAGGGCGGGCCGGCGTAAACCCGTAGCCTTCGTGGAGGACACGGTCGTCCCGCCTGAGAACTTGCCCGCCTACGTGTCGGAGTTCCGAGCCATTCTGGACGCCGAGGGCCTGTTCTACGGCATGTTCGGCCACATCGACGTGGGCTGCCTGCACGTGCGGCCCGCGCTGGACCTTACCGATCCCGAGGACGAGGCGCGGCTGCGGCGGGTGTCCGACGCGGTCGCGGCGCTGACCCAAAAGCACGGCGGGCTGATGTGGGGCGAACACGGTAAGGGGTTCCGCAGCGAGTACCTGCCAGCCGTCTTCGGCCCTGAGCTGTACCGTGCGATGCGGCGTATCAAGGGCGCCTTCGACCCGCACAACCAGCTGAACCCTGGGAAGATCGCGACGCCCCTGGACAGCGCCGCGGAGCTCGTGAGCGTCGATGGCCCCAAACGGGGACACTTCGACCGGCAGGTGCCGCCGTCCTCTCGCCGCGCGTTCTTGCCCGCGCTGGAGTGCAATGGCAACGGTGCCTGCTACGACGTCGATCCGGATCACGTCATGTGCCCCTCCTCGAAGGTGACCCGTGACCGCGTGCACTCGCCCAAGGGGCGCGCGGGCGTCATGCGGGAGTGGCTGCGGCAGCTCGCGCGCGCGGGCTATGACCCTATCGCGGCCCGTCTCGCGCCTGTCAGTCGCCTGCTCGGGCCCGCTCGAGTGGCCCGGCGCTGGTTCAACGGGTTGACCCGGCTGCTCGGTCGATACGACTACAACCACGAGGTCAATCGGGCCATGCAAGGGTGCCTCGCGTGCAAAGCCTGCGCGACGCAGTGCCCGATCAAGGTGGACGTCCCGGCCTTCAGGAGCGAGTTCTTCCAGCACTACTATTCGCGCTATCCGCGCCCCCTCGCTGATGTGGCCGTGGCCCGACTGGAGTCCAGCCTACCCGCGATGGCGCTCGCGCCGCGACTGACCAACGCGCTCGTCGTCGGCAACCCCCTGGCGCGATGGTTGACCCGGACGGTCCTGGGGATCGTCGATAGCCCCCGACTGAGCGCGCAGCCTGCCCACAAGAGGCTCCTGGCGGCGGGCGCTCTGGAGGCGACGCCGGCGGCGCTGATGGGGGCCGACATGGAACGCACGGTGGTGCTCGTGCCGGATGCGTTCACGTCGTTTTACGAGGCGGATGTGGCGACCGCCGTCTATCAGGTGCTCACCCGCCTCGGGTACAGCGTCTACGTCGTGCGCTATTTCGCCAACGGCAAGCCCTTGCACGTCAAAGGCTACATGAGGCGATTCAGGCGCCTCGCGCGCAGAAACGCCGACCGTCTGGCGGCGCTCCAGGCGACGGGGGCGCCGCTGGTTGGCATCGATCCGGCGGTCACCCTCACCTACCGCGACGAGTACCGCCAGGAGCTCCGTGACGCCCCCCCCCTCGCGGTCGCGCTGCCGCAGGAGTTTCTCGTCGAGGCCCTGGCGTCCCGTGCGCAGCTGCCGACCTGCACGCCTGGGCCGACGCGCTACTACCTGTTTGGCCACTGCACCGAACGCACAGCGGCGCCCGAGACCTACGCTCTGTATCGGCAGCTGTTCTCGGTGTTCGGGCTCCAACTGGAGACCAAGAGCGTCGGCTGCTGTGGCATGTGCGGCGCCTTCGGCCACGAGAAGCGACACCTCGACGAGTCCCGTGGGATCTTCGATCTGTCCTGGGGCCCCGCGATCGATGCCATCGCCAGCGTCGACCGCGAGCAGATCATGGCCGACGGCCACTCCTGCAGGAGCCAGATCAAACGCTTCTCGGGGTTCGCCCCGCTTCACCCGCTGGAGGTTCTGGCCAAGCGCCTGGGCGCCGCCTGAAGACGACTTGGCACCGGGCCGATCCTTCGATACGTTCTCACCTATTCGAACGCAATTGGAGACGGAACACCATGGCCGATGACGACGACGCCACCGTGATGATCAGCGCAATGGACCAAGCCCCGGGGCACCAGTTCAAGGATGTCGGGGGCGACGAAGCAGACGAAGCGACCGTCATGTGGAGCCCGGAGACCGACCTCCAGAATGCGGCGACGGTGACCATGTCCGCCGGGACCTGAACAAAAGCGAGATTGCCTCGCACAACTTTGAAAGCGAATTCAACTGGGTGGACCTGTTTGCCGCGGGTATCGCCCCTATCACCACCTGGA
>JAAZYN010000515.1 GCA_014239625.1 Myxococcales bacterium
GCCGCACGAGCTCTTCGGCTGACCTGTGCTTCATCACCTCACGAGACTGATATAATTTGTATTATTTGACCTTAGTACGAATATTTACCGATTTTTTATATTAGAACCGAATAAAATTTGGCATAACTCGAGTTATGAAAGCCTTGGATCGAATCGACCGCGAAATTGTGATGGCCCTCTCGAATAATGGTCGGCTGAGCAACAAGGAGCTCGCGGCTGGTGTAGGGCTGGCGCCGTCGAGCTGCTTGAACCGGGTTCGGCGACTGCAGCGACGGGGGGTGTTGCTCAGCTTTCACGCGCGGGTCGCGCCTCGAGCCTTGGGGATTGGCCTGCAGGCCCTGATCGCGATCCGTTTGAAGGTGCACGCTCGAGGCGTGCTCGAGTCCCTCAAACATCACCTGTTGGCGTTGGCCGAAGTGGTCGCCCTATACGACGTGGGCGGCAGCGATGACTTCGTGTGTCATGTGGCGGTGCGAGATAGCGATCACCTCAGAGATCTGGTGAGGGATGGCTTCTCCGCTCGAGAGGAGATCGCCTTTCTCAAGACCTCGGTCATCTTCGACCACATCGCCTCGACCACGCTCCCCATGTATGCGGACCATGCCTGAGCGGCCGAGGCGCCGCAGGGCGACGACCTGACGCGCCAAGCCGCCCGGAGGCGCCGAGCTCAGCGGCCCACCCGATGCCTTGCGGAGCGCCGCTCAGCCAGAGCGCGCTGCCACGCCCCAGCGGCTCAAGAGCATCTCCAGCCCGCTGAGCTTGTCCGCTGGCGCCGTGACGTCCACCACAAACTCGGAGAGCCCGCGGGAGTAGTGACGGATCTGACTGCCAACGCGCGCCTTGAGGCTCACCCCGTCGCTCTTCCCCGGGCTCGGGAAGGTGATCGTGACGGGCTCGCCGGTCGCCAGCTGGTGCCCCTGGAGATATGCGCGCACGGTGAAGCGACTCTTGGACGCCGCCATCACTTGCAGCATGCAGACCGCGCCGTCGTGAAGCCTGAGCCGACCGCGCCCCAGAACCCGAACGCCCGCCGGCGCTGGACGTCTACTCGCGGTCGCAGCAGACGACGCCGACGTCGCGCGAACGCGTGGAGGGACGCCGACCGGGATCTGGTCAGCGGTGCCGGCTTTGAAGCCACGTAGCACCTCAAAGGCCGACGACGTGCGCGTCTGCGCATATCTCGACAGCGCCGCGTCGACCGTCTGAACCAGCTCCTTGGGCAGCTTCTTGGCGATCTCGCGGGGCCACGTGAAGTCGCTCTTGAGCCGACGCCTGACCGTCTCTTGTCGGGAGTCGGCCAACATGGGGACGTTACCCGTGAGCATCTCCACGGCGATGCAGCCGATCGCGTAAATGTCGGTGGACGCTCGGCTCGCGCGGCTCATGGCGTCATACGACGGGTCCGCGAGCTCCGGCGGAAGGTAGGGGTAGGCGCCCAGACGCGCGTCCGGCCCGACCAGACCAAAGCTGGCCAGGACCACTCGATCCGGCGAAGCCGCCCTGACGTCCAAGAGGACGGAGTGATACGAGGGCTCAATGAAGATCGCGCCTGGCTCCAGGCGACCGTGAAAGACCGACGCAGAGTGGGCTGCGCCCACCGCGCTGACGACCTGCTGAAGAATCTTCCGAGTGCGCCGCACCTTGAGGGGAGCGTGCCGGGAGATCAGATCGCGCAGCGTCAGCGGCGACATGAGCGGCATGACGTAGAACATCTCGCCGGTCTCCTGGTGGTGACCGATCGCCAGAATCGTCATGAGGTTGGGGTGCCGCAGCTCAATCAGGCTCTCGAGCGAATGGACCACCTTGCTCCGAGACGCTCCGGCCGTCAGGTCGTGGCGCAGCACCTTGAGGGCGACGCGCTGACCGGTGTCGACGTGTTTGGCCTCGAAGACGGTCCCCAGCTTGCCGTAGCCGACGAGGTGCTGCACCTCGTAGTCGCCGATGACTTGGCCTACGAACGGATGCTGGCGGTCGGTCGAGACTGCCAATTTTCCCCCTTGCTGTCACAGCCGACGAATCAAACGTAACGCTCCGAGCGTACCCCAGACTCCGAGTGAACCTCAAGAAACGGGCAGCCACTGACTCAATTCAGATGGGACGTTGGCGCTACGAACTCGCCCCATGACGCGACCCGAGCCACGCCAGCCCCTGGCGGCGGTGTGGGCCTTCTGCTGGCGCCCCGGAAGGCGCCCCAGACGGCCGCCTGCGCGATGGCGGCGTAGCGCCGCGGGGTGTAGCGGATCATGGCGGGGAGTCTCACCGGCGACCCGTGTCTGTCATTGACCCGGGCCGTAGGTTTGTGATTTCACGGGCGCGCACTCAGGCTCCTCACTCAGGCCCTCAGACCCCGGATTGTCCTATGTCGCCGAAGCTCATCGAGACCCAGGCCGTCGTGATCGGCTCCGGACCCGGCGGCTATCCCGCAGCGATCCGCTTGGCGCAGCTGGGAGTCGACACGGTGATGATCGAGCGAAAAGATCTCGGCGGGGTCTGCCTCAACGTCGGCTGCATCCCTTCCAAAGCCCTCATCAGCGCATCCAAGCTGGTCCAACAGATCCGCGAGAGCGAACGCATGGGGATCCACGTAGACGGCGTCCGCGTCGATCTGAAGGAGATGGTCCAGTGGAAGGGCACGGTGGTCGACGCGCTCACCAACGGCGTCAAGGGCCTCGTCGAGGGTAACGGGGCGACGATCCTCAGAGGCCACGCGCGCTTCGTAGCGCCCAACGCGTTGGAGGTGGATGGTCCCGACGGCACCACACGCGTGACGTTCCAATCGGCCGTCATCGCCACCGGCTCGGTCCCATCCGAGATCCCTGGGTTCGCCATCGACGGCACCGACGTCGTCGGCTCGGCGGGCGCCCTCAGCCTCCCCACCCTGCCCGACCGCCTCGTCGTCATCGGCGGTGGATACATCGGGATGGAGATGGGCGGCGTGTTTCAACGCCTGGGGAGCCAAGTCACGGTCGTGGAGTATGCCGATCGCATCCTGCCAGGGTTCGCCAAAGACCTGGTCCGGCCGGTGGAGAAGCGCTTCAAGGGACACGGCGGCGCGGTGCTCACCAAGACCAGGGCGACGCGTTGGGAGCGACATCCGGACGGCGGGCTCCGAGTGTTCGCGGCCAAACGCGGGGGCGGTGAGCTGGAGCCCCTGGACTGCGACGTCATCCTCCTGACCGTCGGGCGCACCCCCAACACGGCGAGTCTGGAGGCCGCCGCGGCGGGTGTTCAGGTAGGCGCCAAGGGGTTCATCGAGGTCGACGGTGCCCAGCGCACCAACGTCGCTCACATCTACGCCGTCGGTGATGTCGCTGGGGAGCCCATGCTGGCCCACAAAGCGACCAAGGAAGGGGAGGTCGCCGCGGAGGTCATCGCCGGCAAGGCCTCGGCCTTTGACGTGGTCGGCGTGCCAGCGGTGGTCTTCACCGATCCAGAGATCGCTTCGGTAGGGCTCAGCGAGGTCCAGGCCAAAGAGCGCGGCTACACGCCCATCACCGGGAAGTTCTCCTTCGCAGCCAACGGGCGCGCGCTCAGCCTGGGCGACGCGGTGGGCCTCCGTGACCGGGCCATCGAGATGCTGGAAAGGGCCGACTGCACCGACGATCTCGCGCTGCGGCGCGCCCTGCTGCATTTCGTTGTGGTCGGCGGGGGCTTCACCGGCGCGGAGGTGGCGGGGGAGTTCCACGTGTTCCTCCGGCAGGCGAGCCGGCGGTATCGCAAC
>JAAZYN010000516.1 GCA_014239625.1 Myxococcales bacterium
AGCGCTGCGGATCCGCCGGTTGCAGCCGAAGGGCCATGAATTATCCGGGCTAGCCTGGCTCACTGACCCCGCTGGGAGTCCAGCCGGCGCATCCCCAGCGCTGGCAAGCGCGTGCTCCCGTCGGCTGGTTTGACCGTTGTCGCAACCGACGTCACCCCCTTGGCGATCTGCGCCACGCCCGTCAGCACCACGCCTCCTTGGCTTCGCTCGAAGCCGTGCCATGGAACCTCCGGGCCAGTATCGCTCGCAGCGCACCAGGTCTCAGAGGCGTGAGAGCACCTTGCGGACCGCAGCGGCGCGCCTCCCGCTCGGGTTGGCCTTCAGGTACCGCTGATAGTACTTCTTCGCCGCCGCGCGCTGACCTCTGCTGATCGAGATCGCTCCCATCTTGAGGAGGGCGCCCCGATGAGAAGGGCTCGAAGCCAACACTGACTTGAAATATTTCAAGGCCTTGGCGTCTTTTCCAGTCTCGTAGAGGGCCACGCCCAGACCGTACTTGGCCCGAAGGCTCCCGGGGGAGAGCTTCAGCGCTTTTTTGTAGTCACTCATCGCGCCGCGCGGGTTACCGCCCTTGAGCTTTTGCCGCGCTGACGCGATCAGCAGCTTGGCCTTCCCCGATACGGTCGGTTTGGCCGTCGACTCAGCCGGCTTGGTCGGGGTCTCTCGGGGCTCCGGGTCTTTGGCCGCTTTGGCCGTGGCCTTGTCCCGCTTGGCCTTGGCCGCCTCCACCGGCTTGGTCTTGGCCGCCATGGTCTTGGTCTTGGTCTTGGCCGCCTCCACGGGCTTGGCCTTGGCCGCCTCCACGGGCTTGGCCTTGGCCGCCTCCACCGTCTTGGTCTTGGCCGTCTTGGTCTTGGTCTTGGCCGCCTCCACCGGCTTGGCCTTTGCCGCCATGGGCTTGATCTTGGATGTCGTCGCCGCAGGCTTTGTCGTGACCGCCACGCGTGGCTTGCGTGTCTCCGGCTTTGGTCGAGCGATCTCGACCGGCTTTGCCTTCGCCGGTATCACCTCCGACGGCGCAGTGGGCATGGGCCTGGAGACCTCGAGTGGCTTGGCTTCGGCCACGCTGGCCCGTGTCTTTGTGAGCTCGGGTGGGGGCTTGGGGGCGGCGCCTACCTCGCGTTGTGTGGAATCGCCCTCGGGCGGGGCAGACGTCGAGGTGGTGACCGCGCGGTCGTCCTCTCCGCCCCGGGCGGTGCCCGCGTCCGCGCCTCCCTGGTGGACGTCGCCTATGTCCGCAGCCCGTTGGACGTCTCCGTCACGCGGGGACGTGGCGCCGGGCGCTGCCTCCTTGTCCCTTGACAGGGAGATGGCGGCTGAGGCCGCGGCGCGAGACGTGGTCAGATCGAGGAAGATGCTCGCTTTGGCTCGCTTCGCCGCGTTCAGTTTGGCCCGGTCGGGCTCTCGAGGGAGGGTGGGAGGCTCGGTCTCGGGTTCATCGAATGCGCCGAGCGCCGCGCCGCCCAGGATGACCAGCGTGATCGATGCGACGAGGGCGACGACCGTCCATACGGAGCCTCCGGATCGACGCACCCGGTAAGACGCAGCGTTGCTGAAGTCGCTGAACGGGTCATCGAGGGAGTCCCCAGTGCCGTCACCGGAGAACCAGTCATTTTCATCATGCATGGGACGTCTTGCTGCGTTCAGAGGCTGGACAAGCGGCGGCGTACCATAGCGTGCTCGACGCGCGGCGCCTAACATGTGGGCCCTGTGTCACCGATCTCTCCGCTTGACATGAGCGTCCCGCGGCCGCAGTTCCATTGCTCCATGGAGACCTGCAAATGAGCGACGAAGATGTCGTGGCCCGAGAGACCCGGGCAGCCCAACGAGGTTTCCTCGTGATCACGGGCGCCAAGGTCTGGTTCTTGCTTACGGGCACCGTGCTCAACATCGGGCTGCCCAGAATGCTGGGCGACCCCGCGCGCTTCGGCGACTTCGGCGTGGTGAACACCTTCATCTCCATCTTCAACATGGTGGTGATCGCCGGTGGCCTGCAGGTTGTGTCCAAACGGGTGAGCGAGGACCCCGGCACCGTGGCGGCCGTCCGAAGCCGGGCGCTGCGCTTGGTCGCGGCGGTCACCGTTCCGCTGTGCTGCGTCATCGTCGCCGGGGCGGATCTGCTCGCCCGTGACATCTTCCACGACCCATCCCTGGCTCAGCTGATCCGTGTCGCCGCGCTGATCACTCTGGCGTACGGTTTCTATGCGGTCTTCATCGGCGTCCTCAACGGCCTCAAGCGCTTCACTCAGCAGGCGCTGTTCGACATCGGCTTCGCGACGCTCAAGCTCGCCTTGATTCTGGGCGCCGTCCTGGCCGGCTTCTCCGTCATGGGCGCCATAGCAGGCTTCGCCGCCGCCGCGCTGTTCATCGCCGTGGCGGCCTGGATGGTCACTCGCCCTCTCGCCTCGACCCCGACGTCGGTGGCCCGTACGGAGGTCGCCGTGGGGGCGTTCATGGTCCAGGTGATGGGGTACACCCTCATGGTCAACGCCTTGCTCCAGGGCGACGTCCTCGTCCTAAAGTCGGCCAGCTACGCCCCCGTCCTGGACTCCCTCACCACGGGTTCCGGCGGCCATCAGCTCGCCGTCCTCGCGGCGACCACCGGTTGGCGGCCGGAGGTCCTGTTGGAGCCATCGGTCACCTCGTCGACCGCCGTGCTGTCAGGGCTCTATCGCGCCACCAAGAACGTGTCTTTGATCTCCTATCAAGCGGTCATCGCGATCACCTTCGTCGTCTTCCCGTTGGTATCCAGGGCGACCTTTCAATCCGATCAGAAGGCGACCGACACCTATGTCCGTCAGACCGTTCGGGTGGCGACGTTACTGGTGTTGTTCGTCTCGACCCTGCTGGCTGCCGGCGGTGAGCCCTTGCTCGCGCTCTTGTTCGGCGACGCCTATCGCTTGGCGGCTCCGGCGCTCATTCCAATGCTCGGCGCGATGGCGTGCTTTGCCCTGCTGTTTGTCTGCATCAACATCCTGACGGCCGCGGGGCGCCCTCTGGACGCCCTGCTGCTGACCGGGAGCAGCGCGATTGTGCAGCTCGTCGCCCTGTACCTCGTCATCAGCGCCGCGCCGGCGGGGCCGGGGGTGCTGGCCCTGTCCGCCGTGGTGACCCTCGTGAGCATCGCGGTGGCGCTGGTGCTCGGCGCCGCCTTGGTCCGGCTACGCCTCAAGGTGCAGCTGCCCTGGCTGAGTATCGCGCGGACGGGCCTGGCTGCCGGCTGCTCGTTGGTCGCTGCGGCGCTCGCCGGCGACGCTGATGCAGTGTTCCTTGGCGGACTTTGGGGCATTTTCGTGCGCGTTTCCACAGCTCTAGTAGTCTTTGCCGTGATGTTGTTCGCCACTCGCGAAATCACGGTTCGGGACCTGAGAGGCGTCCTGGGCTCCGTCATGCGCCGAGGCTGATATGAAACGCTCCTTTATCTCGACCGTCCTGGTTCTTCTCGTGGTCGCCCCCGCGGCCTTTGTGTCCGCTGGCTGCGCCGGAAGCGGCAACATGTCGCCGACCGAGAAGTTGAAACGCATCGCCTACCGTTTCAATGAGAACGTGCGGTGGCAGCGCTTCGAGCATGCCTCCAAGAATGTGCCGTTGGAGCGCCGGGAGGTGTGGGTCGCCGCCCAGGAGCGCGCCGCCAACAGCCTGCGCATCGTGGAGTACGATATGCGGCCGGTTCTGTTGACCGAGAACGTGTCCATCCTGGAGCTC
>JAAZYN010000517.1 GCA_014239625.1 Myxococcales bacterium
CTCGATCGCCACCACCCGGGGGTCGCGGCGACGGGTTTGATCATCGGGCCCCCGAGGCATTCCGGGAGGTCGCGATCCGGCCATCGTGCGGTGTCCTGTCGTTCGTCGCAGTGGAGCCGTTTGGCTCAGGCGAGCCGGCGACCGCTCGCCGGACGGCCGGTGGCTCGGCACCCGGCCGCCCGGGCCGGAGCGGTCACCGCGAGAAGTGGGCCGCGTGGCCGTAAGCGTTGGCGCGCGCTGCCAGCTCAGGCGTCATCCCCTCGATCTCCAACGCGCGCCGGTGCTCCTCGCTGGCGGAGACCTGCGAGAGGTAGGTGTTGTCCGTGTTGATGCACGCCCGCACGCCGAGCTTTAGCCACTGGGCCAGCGGGTGCGCGGCGATGCTCTGGATGACGCCAGTCTGCATGTTCGAAGTCGGACAGGCCTCGATGGTGACCCCGCGGGTGATGAGCAGCTCTACCAGCGACGGGTCGTCCAGCAGGGTCGTGCCGTGGCCCACCCGATCTGCACGCAAGACCTCTACCGCCGTCCGGATCTCTTGACAGGGGCGGCCCTCTCCGGCGTGCACCGTGCGCCCGATCCCCAGCGCCGCGGCGCGCTGATAGGGTCCTCGGTAGTCCGCTAGGCCGAACGCGTGCGCACCGCTGGGGCCCCCCGCTAGATCGATCCCGACGACGCCAGGTCGCCGCCGCGCCAGGTCGACGTGGCCCTGTAGGACACTGGGGGGCTCGCCATACAGGCCGCAGAGGATGAGCCCGGCGCGACCCCCGGTCCCGTCCAGCGCGGCGTCGACGATCACGTCCTGCGGAGCGCCTCGATGGAGCTGCGGAGCGAACCGGATCTCGAGCGTGCTGACGCCGTCCAGCGCGGCGTCCTCGCAGATTTCCGACGCGATGCGGGCGACGACCTCCGGGGTCTGCATGAGCGAGAGCGTGAACTCGAATTTGGCCAGCGCGGCCGCGAGCCCCATACCAGGTGCAAAGGGGAGGTCCGCAGGAATCGCCCGGCCGCTAGCACGCGCCAGCTCGGACAAGGTGGCGGCTCGCATCGAACCGTCCAGGTGTCGATGAAGGTCCGATAGCTTCGCGGTGGCCGTCGTTTCCATGCGTGACACTATACCCATCATGACGAGGGCTTCATCCCGTCGCCAGCCCGTGCTAGGGTCCGCCCCGCCTGGCAGCCAGCCTGCCCTCGTCGCGACCTGGTGAGGAATCCTGACGATGCGAACAACGCTCACACTGACAGCCACCTTGGCGCTGGCAGCCTGCCTGCTGCTGGAGCCGAGCACCGCCCGCGCCAACTGGAACGCGAAGGCGAAGCATTACTGCACGTACTGGGGCAGCGCGGGCCTGTTTCCCGATGATGAGAAGGCGCTGGCCGCCAATCCTCTGGCCAAGCTGAAGATCCCGCTACGCAATGGGCAGCAGCTGGAGTTTCCGCTGCTCTACATCTTCAAGGGGTACGAGCTGGATGAGTCGCCGCGCGAGTGGAGCACCATCTGGACGGGCTTCTCCCAGGCTTGCCCAGGGTGGCCAAAGCCTCAGTGGGCTCAGAAGCTGGAGCGTTGGAAGGCGCAGAACGCGCCCAAGGGTGACCCTCGGATCGCCAAACGCAAGGCTAGAATCCGGGCGCTGCTCGCATCAGCCGACTCGATCGAGGCTAAAGCCCTGGCGGAGCGCAACCGGGTCATGGCCAGCGCGGCGTACCAGAAGATCACCGGGGGCCGCGAGGACTGGAAGGTCGCCGCGACCGCCAAGAAGGCGTTCTTGAGCCGCATTGTAAGCTTGAGGTCGACCAAATACCTGGTGGTTGGCAAGGTCATGCAGAACCAGAAAGAGGGCGCTTGGGTCAACGGCCTGTCGATCACGCCCAAGCCCGTTGTCGACGCGCCGGGAACGCGAACCACCCCGACCCGCTTGTTCGTGCAGACCCCAAAGGCGGGGTCGGTTCGGTCCGACGGAAACTTCCTGAGCCAGGGCTTGTATCTACTCGGGCTCCCGACCCAGAAGAACCCTGACCTCGTCTTTGGGCGGTCCATCTCCGCCGACAGGAAAAAGGCGATCGGTGCCGCGGCTCAGGAGCTGAAGGTCGTCACCGGCAACATCAAAAACGGCGAAGCCAAACTCAACGCGATGATGCGCTCTGCGGTAAAGCTCGAGGGCGAGGCCAAACGCCTTCGCTTGCTCGCGGAGAAGCTACAGAGTCAGAATACTGGCCGCTAGGAGCGTGTATCAATCGATGAAGACCGTCTCCGAACACGACCTCGGCCGCCTCGAGGCCTTGGGTTCGCCGCGGAATGTCGTTGGTATGCCCGAGAATTTTTCGAGCGCCGGCCCGGGTCGCGCGCGACCCGGGATCCGATTCGTCCGTGAGCGCTGCGGGCTCCGAGTGCGTCAAGATCGTCGAAACCCCCAGCCCTGAGACGCCGTGACAGAGCCGTACCAAGACGGGACCCTCCTCGTCGATACGTATAAGATCGAGCGGCTGGTCTTGGCGACCGAGACCAGTCAGCTGTATTGGGCCCACCACGAGCGACTCAACCTGGCTGTGTCGTTGCGGGTGGATACCACCGGCGTGGAGACCGGTCTGCTCCCTCGGGCTGAACGTGCGATTCGCCTGATGGAGCGTATCCGGCACCCCAACGTCGTGCCGGTCCTCGATCACTGGATCGACGATAGCGGTCATCCCGTCTTCGTGACCGAGTTCACCGGGGGCGAATCGCTCGCGCGTTTCATGCAGCGCAACGAGGTCTTGGACTGGGCTCTGGCCGCGCGGGTGTTGGACGGAGTCTTGCGGGGGCTTCACGGCATCCACAGTCACTCCATCGTCCACCGAAACGTCACGCCAGAGACGGTGCAGCTCTGCAGCGGCAGCGGGGAGGTCGTGAGGTTGGGCGGCATGACGTTGGCCAAATCGCTGCATGCGAATCAGGATTTTCGACGAATAACGGCCATCGGTCAGAAGGTGGGCGTCCCGGCCTACATCTCACCGGAGCAACTCCTGAGCCAAGAGATCGACCTGACCAGCGACCTCTATTCCGTCGGGCTCATCGGCTACGAGATGATGGCGGGTCACCTTCCGGATGCGCAGCTGGACTTGAAGCATCTGGTGCGACGAGTCAGCACAAAGCCAGCGCCTCCCACGGCGCCGGCCGGAAAACGCCCCCTGCCAGAGGGGCTCGTAGCGCTGCTCATGGCAGCGCTGTCGCCGCGGCCCGCCGACCGACCTCCATCCGCCTTGGCCTTCCTCAACTCACTGGTGACGACCTGCCAACAGCACGGCGTGACCATCGGAGAGCCACTGTCTGCCAGCCAGGTCTGTGCCGCCGCGCCCCAGGCCCGCCGTGGAACCAGGCGCCTCAAAGTGCGCTCGACGCATCATGCGCCCCGGCGCGCAGGCAGGCCGCCCCTGAATTACTCGGGGACAGCTCTCGTCGGCGTCGCCCTGTCCGCGCGAGAGCTGATCCGAGAGGAGGTCGTCGCGTTCTTGAAGGAGTGCGTCGGTCCAGGCGCTATTTCCTTTGATGTAGGCCAGGTTTTCTGGTTCGCGTTGCTGGACACGCCGACCGATCCGATCCCTCTGGTGGGGCTGATTCGGCAGCGCGTTCGAGAACGGTTCGGGGCCGACACTCCGTTCGCGTCGATGACGGTCGACGAGGGGTTCATTCTCTCCAGCGCCACGTTGAACAACGAC
>JAAZYN010000518.1 GCA_014239625.1 Myxococcales bacterium
TGCTACGTCTGATCTCGAGCCGCGGCGAGATCCGCTACAACGGCCAAGGGATTCAGGGCTGGAAATCCGGGCCGATGCGCCCGCTCCGGCGCGAGATGCAGGTCGTCTTCCAGGACCCCTTCGGCTCCCTCAACCCCGTCCACAGCGTGCGTTACCACCTCGAGCGACCGCTGCTTCGCCACGGCCGCGCCGACAGAGCCACCGTCGGCGCCGAGGTCCACGCCTTGTTGGAGACCTGCGGGCTGCGCCCGGCCGGCGATTACGCCGACAAACACCCCCAGAGCCTCTCCGGAGGGCAGCGCCAACGCGTCGCGATCGCTCGGGCCCTGGCGCCGGAGCCGGAGCTGCTCCTGGCCGACGAGCCCACCTCCATGCTCGACGTGTCGATCCGCATGGGCGTCCTGAACCTGCTGGACCGGCTCCGACGCGAGCAGGACCTCGCGATGTTGCTGATCACCCACGACCTGGCCAGCGCGCGCTATCTCGCCGACCGTATCGCGGTCCTGTACGCCGGTGAGGTGGTCGAGGAGGCGACCGCCGAGGCCGTGATCCAAGGGCCCAAGCACCCCTACACCCAGCTCCTGTTGTCGGCGGTCCCCAACGCGGACGGGCGGTTGTCCGAACACCTGGCGGATGGCGCCGGAGGGACCCCATCACCATCGGATACGATACAGGGCTGCGCCTTCCGCGCGCGCTGCCCGGCGGCCTTCCAGCGCTGTCACCAGGAGCGGCCGGCGCTGCACACCCTGAGGCCGACCCCCGGCGACGCGGCGCAGGTGCCGCACCGAGCCCGCTGTCACCTCCACGCCCCGGCCCCGGCGTAGGGGCGGTCGGCATGCGACCCGAGCCCACGAAGACCTCGGCGACGTCCCGACGAACCCCCCGCGTCGCGCGCGGCATGCCCGTCCCTGTCCCGCCACAACCCTCTCTACGCGCCACCAGGACAAGCGCCCATGACCTCGCACACTGTCAAACACCCGTTCCCGGACGACTTCGTCTGGGGTGCGGCGACGTCCTCGTACCAAATCGAAGGCGCCGTCGACGCCGACGGGCGCGGCACGAGCATCTGGGACACCCTGTGTCGCCAGCCTGGCGCCATCGAGGACGCCAGCAGCGGGGCCATCGCCTGCGACCACTACCATCGGTGGCGGCAGGACGTGGCGACCATGGCCGAGCTCGGCCTGCAGGCCTACCGGTTCTCCATCGCGTGGCCACGCATCCAGCCCACCGGGCGCGGTGAGGTCGTCGCCGCGGGGCTGGACTTCTACGACCGGCTGGTCGACGAGCTGCTCCGGGTCGGCATCACGCCCTTCCCCACCTTGTATCACTGGGACCTGCCCCAACCCCTCGAAGACGAAGGCGGCTGGTCTCATCGCGGCACCGCCGAAGCGTTCGTCGACTATGCCCGGCGGGTGGGCGAGCGGCTCGGTGATCGGGTGCGCCACTGGGTGACCCACAATGAGCCCTGGTGCGCCGCGGTCCTCGGCTACGAGACCGGGGAGCACGCGCCCGGCATCAAAGACGGGCCCCGGGCCATGGCCGCCCGACATCACCTGCTGCTGTCGCACGGCTGGGCGGTCCGGGCGCTGCGCGAGGTGGTGCCGGAGGCGGTGCTGGGCATCACCTTGAACCTGGTCCCCTCCTTTGCCGCCTCACCCAGCCCCGCGGATCGAGACGCCTTCCGCTCCTTAGACGGGTCCTTCAACCGCTGGTTTCTCGATCCGCTGTACGGGATGGGCTATCCGGCTGACGTCATCGCCGACCGTCAGGCGCTGGGGCACCTGCCCCCAGGGCCGCTGCCGTTCGTCGCCGAGGGCGACCTCCAGGCCATCGCCGAGCCCACCGACTATCTCGGGCTCAACCTCTACAGCCGCGCCGTGCTACGCAGTGACGCCGTGGCCGAGGCGGACAACGCCCCTCGCACGGTCCAGGTCGCCCCCGCTGACGAACACACCGACATGGGCTGGGAAGTGTACCCCAAGGGCATCACCCAGCTCCTCGTCCGGGTGCATCAGTGCTACGCCCCCGCGGCCCTGTACATCACCGAGTGCGGCGCCGCCTACGACGACGGGCCCGGCGCCGACGGGGAGGTCCATGACGCGCGCCGGGTCGCCTTCTTCGATGGCTACCTCAGGGCTGCCCAGGAGGCGATTGAGCTGGACGTGCCGTTGAAGGGATTTTTGGCGTGGTCGCTCCTCGACAACTTCGAGTGGGCGTACGGCTACACCAAACGGTTCGGCCTGGTGCACGTCGATTACGAGACCCAGCGGCGGACGATCAAACAGAGCGGGCGCTGGTATCGCGACGTCATCGAGAGGAACGGGCTGTGAAGACCTCGAGGCCCCCCGTCTCATGGCTGGCCAGCGTGTGGATCGCGGTGTTCTGCCTCGGCGAGGCCGCCCGCGCCGCAGAGCCGCAGCCGCGCCCCAGCCGGAAGGCGCCGCCACCAAAGGTGCTCGGGCCTCACCGCGTGACCATCGTCAGCGACGCCAGCGGGCACAAGCTGCAGGTCGACGGCCGGGACTTCATGGTCAAGGGCATGAACTGGGGGTTCATCCCCATCGGCTCCAACTACTCCTACGACCTGTGGAGCCGGCCGGACGCCTTCATCCGGCGAGCGCTGGCCTACGAGCTGACGCTCCTCAAGAAGATGGGGGTCAACGCCATCCGCCAATATTCGGGCATCCCGCCGCGCTGGGTGACCTACATCTACGAGCGCTTCGGCATCTTCACCGCGGTCAACCACACCACCGGGCGTTGGGGGATCGCGGTCAACGGCGCCATGGTCAACCCGGTGGACTACAGCGATCCGAGCCACCGAGCGGCCATCGTCAGCGCCGTCGAGGACATGGTGAGGCGCTACCGGGGAGTCCCCGGGGTGCTGATGTACATGCTGGGCAACGAGAACAACTACGGGCTCGAGTGGAAGTCCGCTGAGATCGAAGCCCTCCCGGCGGGCGAGCGACACGCCGCCAAGGCCAAGTACCTGTACAGCGTGTGGGGCGAGGCGGTGGCGGCCATCAAGCGGCTCGACACCACCCACCCCACCGCCATCGTCAACGGTGACCTCCAATACATCGACCTCATCGCCACGCACACCCTGCCGAAGGGCCTCGACATCCTGGGCACCAACGTCTACCGGGGTGCGAGCGCGAGGGGGCTGTTCGCCGAGGTCAAGGCCAAGCTCGGGATCCCGGTCATGTTCGCCGAGTTCGGCGCCGACGCATACAACGCCAAAGAGCAGCGCGAGGACCACCTGGCCCAGGCCGGCTACCTGAGGTCGCAGTGGCAGGAGGTCTACGAGCAGAGCTACGGCAAGGGGCGCGTGGGCAACGCCATCGGCGGGATGACGTTTCAGTGGAGCGATGGCTGGTGGAAGGTCGGCCAGACGACGAAGCTCGACGTGCAGGACACCATCGCGACCTGGCCCAACGGCGGCTATCCGCACGACTTCGTGCCGGGTCAAAACAACATGAACGAGGAGTGGCTGGGGGTCTGCGCCAAAGGGCGGGTCGACGCCGAGGGCTTCTTCAAGCTGTATCCACGCTCGGCGTATTACGTCCTGCAGCAGGGGTACCGGCTCGACCCGTACGCGGCGACCACCGATCTGGCCGCCATCGCCAAACACTGGAAGGGGATCGACGCCGAGGCCCTGTCGGGAGCCTATGAACGCGGCAAGCTGG
>JAAZYN010000519.1 GCA_014239625.1 Myxococcales bacterium
CGGGACGCTGGGGTTGCTGCACGATCGAGAGGCCCTCGAGGCGCGAGAGCCCCGGCGCAAGTTCCTCGGTGGCGATGGCTTCATCGCTTGGCCTGGGCCGGCGTTTCGCGAGTTCGTCGACCAGGTGATCGTCGACAACCGGATGACCCTCGGTGGGATCGTGGTCGGCGGTCGGACGCTGGCCATGAGTGACATCACGTGTACGGTGCTGTTTTTCGTGGGGACTAAAGACGACATCGCGCGACCAGCGTCGGTGCGCGCCATCACTCGCTCGGCGCCCAACGCGACGCTCTACGAAGCCCGCATCGAGGCCGGACACTTCGGGCTCGTCGTGGGCTCCAAGGCGATGACGAGCAGCTGGCCGACGGTGCTGCAGTGGCTTCGTTTCAACGCCGGGGAGGGGGCCCTTCCAGAGCTGGCGCGGCCCCCTCAAGACTACGACCAGGGCGCCGTCGAGCAGGGCCTCGAAGCTCACCCAGCGAAGCGCCGTGGCCGGGTCGCCATGCTGTATGACCTGGCCACCGACGTCATCGACGGTGTGTGGCACCGCATGTCCGACGTCTCCGACGAGGTCGGCGACATGGTCGACGCGCTCCGTTGGCAGCTTCCACGGCTCTCTCGGTTGGAGAGCATCGAACCGGACACCCGGATCAGCCTCGCCCAGGCGCTCAGCGAGCAGGCCGCCGCGATCGGGGACCAACCGTTCTTCATGTGGCGTGGCAGGGCGTTCACCTACCGTCAGGCGGACGCCCGAGTGGGTCAGCTGGCGACGCTGCTGTACGAAGAGCTAGGGGTCCGTCGGGGTCAGCATGTGGGTGTCCTGATGGACAACCACCCGGACTACTTGACCGCGATCGCTGCCTGCAATCGGCTGGGCGCGGTGGCCGCGTTGCTGAACTCGGGGAGCCAGGGCGAGTCTCTGATGCAGGCGCTCGGGGTCGCCAACGTCGACTTCCTGCTTACAGACGTGGCTCACATGGCCGCCGGTCGGGCCGCGTTTCGGCGACCGACCGGATGTTGACCCTGTTGCACGCGGGCGAACGCCCCGAGGGGCTCCCCATCACGCGGCCGGCGGGGGTCGACGAGGTGCTCGGGTGGCACGTGGGCCTGGGCCGGGAGGTGTTGCAGCAGGACGTGGATTTGCCCGAGTCGGTGGTGGTCAACCCGGGCCGAGCCGAGGACCTGGCCCTGCTGATGTTCACGTCGGGGACGACCGGCCTGCCCAAAGCGGCTCGTATCACCAACCGTCGCTGGGCCATGGCCGCGCTGGGGGCCGCCGCGAGCTGTCGGCTCACGCCGCGCGACACCGTGTACTGCTGTCTGCCGCTCCACCACTCGACGGGGCAGTTGGTCGCGGTAGGGGGCGCGCTGGTCGGGGGTGCACGACTGGCGCTTGCGGAAAAATTCTCGGTGCGCAGCTTCTGGAGTGAGGTCAGACACGTCGGCGCCACCGTGGTCGTATACGTCGGGGAGCTCTGCCGGTACCTGACGAAGGCACCGGTTCAGGACGGCGAGGGCAACCATCCGGTGCGGCTGCTCGTGGGCAACGGGATGCGACCGGAGGTCTGGCAAGCCGTGCTCGAGCGCTTTGGGCCGGTTCGCATCGTGGAGTTCTATGGGTCCACCGAGGGCAACGCGGTCTTGGCCAACATGAGCGGTGACAAGCCAGGCTCGGTGGGGCGCCCGGTGTGGCACTCCGGCGAGCTCGCGTTGGCCCGATACGACGTCGCGTCGGGGGAGCTCCTGCGCCAACCCGACGGGTTCGCTGCCCGCTGCGAGGCCGACGAGCCCGGGTTACTGCTGGCGCGGGTCGGAACGGAGCACCCGTCCGAGTTTTTCGATGGTTACGTGAGCCGCGAGGCGAGCGACAGCAAGCTGATGCGGGGCGTCTTCGCCGCCGACGACGTGTGGTTCAACTCGGGCGATCTGCTGCGCGCCGACGCCGATGGTGACTACTGGTTCGTCGACCGGGTGGGCGACACGTTTCGCTGGAAGGGCGAGAACGTCTCCACCGAGCAGGTCGCCGCGGTCCTCGCGCGGTCTCCCCATGTCGCCATGGTCGCGGTGTATGGTGTCGAGCTCGCACACCGCGAGGGGCGAGCAGGCATGGCGGCCATCGAGCTCACCCCCGGCAGCGCATTCGATGGCGCCGAGATGTTCCAGCGCGTCACCGACAACTTGTTCGACGCGGCGCGGCCCCGCTTTATAAGGGTCACCGAGGAGCTGGAGCTGACCGACAGCCTGAAGGTGAAGAAGGCGGTTTTGGGCGCCGAGGGGGCAGACCCTGCCCGGATCGCCGACGCGGTCTATCATCTGGACACTGAAAACGAGACCTACACCCGGCTCACGCCAGACGCTCACCGGCGCCTGATGTCGATGGCCTGAATAAGGAGCTGGACCGACGTGACGACGATCTTCGAGCACTCTGAGCGCACCCGTGAGCTGGCCCAGCGACTGGGCGCGTTCATGGACGAGCATGTCTTCCCCAACGAGCCGGTCTTCGCGTCCCAGCGCGATCAGGGGGATCGGTGGCAGCCGGTCCCGATCATCGAGGAGCTCAAAGACAAGGCCAAGGCAGCCGGCTTGTGGAACCTGTTTCTCCCGGACAGCGAGCACGGCGCCGGGCTCAACAACCTGGAGTATGCCCCGCTGTGCGAGATCATGGGGCGGTCGCTCATCGCCTCGGAGATCTTCAACTGTAGCGCCCCCGACACGGGGAATATGGAGGTGCTGGTCCGCTATGGGACGCCTGAGCACAAGGCCCGCTGGCTCGAGCCCCTGCTGCGCGGTGAGATCCGCTCGTGTTTCGCCATGACCGAGCCGGCGGTGGCGTCGTCGGATGCGACCAACATCGAGTCGCGGATCGTGCGCGACGGTGACTCATACGTCCTCAACGGTCGCAAGTGGTGGACCAGCGGGGCGATGGACCCACGGACCAAGATCTGCATCTTCATGGGCAAGACGGATCCCGACGCAGCGCGACATCTCCAACAGTCGATGATCCTGGTGCCGATGGACACGCCCGGGCTGACCATCAAGAGGGCGCTACCGGTCTTTGGCTACGACGACGCGCCCCACGGACACGCCGAGGTCATCTTCGACAACGTCCGCGTCCCCGCGAGCTATCTGCTGCTGGGCGAGGGCCGGGGCTTCGAGATCGCCCAGGGCCGGCTCGGGCCGGGCCGTATTCATCACTGTATGCGCTTGATCGGCTGCGCCGAGCGCGCGTTGGACATGATGATCAGGCGGGCCAAGCGCCGGGTCGCCTTTGGCCGCACGCTGGCGCAGATGGGGACCGTGCGAAGAGACATCGCGGACTGCCGGATGGAGATTGATCAGGCCCGCTTGCTCACCCTCGCTGCGGCTCACGCGATGGACACCGTGGGTAACAAGGTCGCCCGCAAGGAGATCGCCATGATCAAGGTCGTCGCGCCCAACATGGCCCTGCGCGTCATCGACCGCGCGATTCAGGTGCATGGAGGCGCAGGCGTGAGCGACGATTTCGGACTCGCATACATGTGGGCCATGTCACGCACCCTGAGGCTGGCAGACGGCCCGGACGAGGTCCACCGGATGGTCGTGGCGCGGCGACTGATCAAGGATCCGAAGAACAACCCGCCCTGGGCGCGCTGACCCGCGAAAGCATCAGCTCAACGCGCGGATGCTGCGCCAGGAG
>JAAZYN010000051.1:0-4299 GCA_014239625.1 Myxococcales bacterium
ACCCGGCAGCACTACGCCTCCTTGGTTTCGCTCGAAGTTCCATGAATGATCCGGGTTAGACCGGGTGTGCGTGACACGTCCAGCGAGCCCACCGAGGCGCTCAGTGCTGGCGAGGGTGTCGCGGACCGGAGGCCCTGACGCCGTCTTCGCCATCCGCCGAACCGGCCGACGGGAGGTCGCGCTTGTCAGCGCTGCCGAGCTGCCGGGCAGTCGCGACCGCACATCAGCGGCGACGGCCCGAGCTACCGGCGCTTCCCCGAGCGCCCCCGACGGCTGGTCAAGCGCAGCCGTTTGCGAGCTCTGCGCCGAGTCTCGGCCTCCAAGCCATAGGCCCTGCGCAGGCGTTCGAGCTTCTTGTAGCACTGCGCCACGATCCGATCCCAGCGTCGAAGTCCGCGACGCCAGCGTTCCAGGCGCGCCACGACGGCATCCAGAGCCTCCGTGTGCGCCTCGACGACAGCCACCACCGGGCCCTCCGCGCGCTCTTTGGCCGCTTTGTCCGGCGCCGCCTTCAACAGCGCCGACAACGCAGGGCCCAGGGAGCTCCACTGTCGCAGCTCGGCGTCGCCGAGCCCGAAGGCCCGGAGATCCGCCAGAGACCGAGCGCGCTCTATTGCGCTGGCGTCGAACAACGGATCTCCGCCCTCGGCTACCAGGACAGCCTCGACGTACCCATCGCGCAACCAACCCTGCGCGACCGCGACCTCCACACCCGCTCGACGCGCCAACTCGTCGAGGTGAACATACGTCGGCGGACGACGAAAGAAGCGCCGGGAACGTCGATCGGGCAGCCCTACCCGCTTAGCGATGATCGCGATGTCCTTGGGCTGGTAACCCAGCTCCACAAGCGACAGCACCTTGCCGAGCTGGTCACGGGCTTCGCTGGCGTAGATCTTCTCACCGCTTTCGTCCCGACCCACCACACGCAACAAACCCAGACGCTCCAGCTGTGTGACGAAGCCTGGCGAGGGTTCCAGGCCGTCGAAGAGCTGTGTACGTGTCCAGGTCTCGTCGCTCACCGAAGCATCACTCGGCGTCACCGCCGGCGCCCGTTGTGGCTTTCGCGGAGGTGCGCTTCGCCGCGGACGTCGCTCTCTTCGCTGGAGCCTTTTGGGCCGGCGCCTTCTTGGCAGAAGCCTTCTTGGCCGGTGCCTTTTTGGCAGAAGCCTTCTTGGCCGGCGCCTTTTTGGCAGAATCCTTTTTGGCCGGCGCCTTCTTGGCCGGCGCCTTCTTGGCAGGCGCCTTCTTGGCGGCGGTTTTCTTGGCGGGCGCCTTCTTGGCGGCGGTTTTCGTGGGCCGAGCCTTTGCCCCCTCCGCCGAAGAGTCAGCGCCCTCCTTGGCTGTGGCCTTCTTCGCCCTCGGATCCTTCTTCGGCCTGGCGTTCTTACCAGCGGCTGAGCCCGCCACCGCCTGCTCGCTGAGGCCGCCCTCATGACCCGTGGAGTCGTCAGCAGGTTGCGGCTGGGCCTCGAGGCTCGGCGTCGGCGGCACCTCGTCGGCGATCACGGCGCTGACGCTGCGCTTGCGCATGCGCTCCGCTTCGTCGCCCTGAGAGCGAACACGCGGGGCAGACGGGCGGGACATGGCGCGAATGCGGCGCCGCTCCTCGCGGGTCATGCGCCCCTTCGATGGGGTCTCCGCGACCTCCGGCTCCGACTCCGACTCCGACTCCGACTCCGACTCCGACTCCGCGGCCTCCTCGGGTGCGCGTTCGTCAAGCGACTCTCGCGCGTCGCTGTCGGCGGCGCTGTGCTGCAGATCAGGCCCCGGGACCACCTGGTTGCGACCTCGACTCAGGTTAGCGATGCCTGGGAACGCCTTCAAAAACGAGGTGAAAGAACGAAAACCCAACCCGGTCTCGTCGAAGTTGGGATCGATCGTCGCTAGCGTGTCCTTCAGCCGCGTCAACCCGACGCTCTCAGCCCCAGCGCAGCTCTTGAGCACGGACCGCGTCAGCAGACCGCGGACCTCGGCCTCGACCTCCGGCGCGAGCTTGACAGGTCGACGTCGCGCCTCGCGGCGATTGTTGTCGTCCTGAACGACCACCATGCCGCCTGGTTCGACGCTCAGCAGGCTCTCGAAGTTGTCCAAGAAGCGGGTGAACGATGTGGCGCCGTAGTTCCGCTCCGAGAACGTCGAGTCCATCTTGCGCATGCGGTCTTTCAGGAGGCTCGCGCGAAAGCGGTTGCCGTAGTCCTCCACGACCTTGGCCAGGGCTTTCTTGATCCGCGTTTCGGCCTCCTGAAGGCTGAAACCCTGCACCCGCTGACCCGCAAGCGACTCGTAGAAGATGAACTCGTGGCACTGTTTCACGAGGATATGGCTCGCAGAAGCCTTGGCGCTGATGCCCACCACGCGCTTGCCGTGGGTCCGAAGACGGCGCGCCAGGACCCCAAAATCAGAGTCCCCGCTCACGATGACGAAGGTGTTGATCTGATCGTGGGTGAACAAGATCTCCATCGCGTCGACGCAGATCGCCGTATCCGTGCGGTTCTTGTCGCTGATCCCATAGGACGGCAGAAACACCATCTGCACGCCCTCTTCCAGGAACATGCGCTGGACCCGGCGATAGCGGCCCCAGTCGGCGTAGGCTTTCCGAATCATCACGTCGCCGCGCTCGGTCAGCGCGTCGATGACGTGGCGGACATGGAAGCCCTCCTTGATGCTCAGGAGGATGTTCTCCACGTCGAAGAACAGAGCGATTCGGCCAAGCTCGTCCCCGCCGCTGTCGACCTGGCGAGCGTCGACGAGGTTCTCACGTATGCGTCGCATACTCATACTAATGTCTCTCTTCGCGTCCGGCTCTATCGGACGAGGCCTCTTCAGAAATTCACCGGAGCTCCGAGTCGTGCGTCGCAGCCGCGACGCGTCATCAGGCCGGGAGACCCTCGTCGTTGGACGCTATGTCGTTGTTTTCGATTGGTTCACGTCAGTCGTCCGACGCCGAAACCGGCGCGACTGTACTCCTCGCGCCCGGCGATGTCACGTACTCCTGCACGACGCGCTTGAGCACCTTGCCCGAGGGGCTCTGCGGGAGGCTGTCGACGAACACGTAACGCGAAGGCCGCTTATCGACGCCCAGGAGCGTCGACACCGCGGCCGCCAACCCGTTGGAGTCCACACCGCCGTCAGCGACCACCACCGCGACGACGACCTCGCCATAGAAGGGGTCGGGGAGGCCGATGACGGCCGCATTTTTGACGGCCGGCTGGGCGCAGAGGACCGCCTCGACCTCGGAGGGGTAGACGGTGAACCCGCCGCGCAAGATGACGTCATCTCGGCGGTCGACGACGGTGAGCCAGCCATCTTCGGAGATGACGCCCAGGTCCCCCGAGTGGACCCAGCCGTCGACGATGCGCTCCGCGGTGGCGCGCGGTGCGTCCAGATATCCGAGCATGAGGTTGGGTCCGCGCACGATGATCTGCCCCACCGCGCCTGGGGGGACCGGGTGAGCCAGCTCATCGACGACCCGCACATCGACGCCCCGCACAGGTCGGCCAACGGTCCCCGGGCGGACGGGGGCGCCGGGACCGTCGATGGTCGAGAACGTCGCCTCCGTCATACCATAGCCCTGCCGTACCTCCGCCCCCAGGCGGGCTTGAGCCGCGAGCCGGACGGGCTCCGACAGGGGAGCTCCGGCGCTGAGACACCAGCGGAGGGCCGAAGGGCGGGCCGCGGCAGCGGCGGCGCCCCACGCGACGAACATCGTGGGCACGCCCGGACACCAGGTGACCCGGTGACGGGCCATCGCGGAGAGGGAGCCGGTGGCCGAAAACCGCGGCAGCAACACCGTGGCAGCCCCGACCATAAACGGCGCGAGCATCGCCATCCGACACCCGTAGGAATGGCTCAGCGGCAGCACGCCGAGGACCCGATCGTTACAGGTCAGGTCAAGCGTGTGCTCCACCAGGGCGGCGGTGTGCTTGAGCAGAGAGTCGTGTCCGATGCGAGCCCCCTTTGGTTCGCCAGTGGTGCCGGACGTGTAGAGGATCATGGCCGCGGAGTCAGCGTCGACGAGCCTCGGATGTCCGCCCACGGGGACCGACAGCTCATCGGGCAGCTCGGTCAGATGCAGCCGAGCGCTGGCGTGACCCAACCGGATCGCGGTCTCGTGAGGGGTGCTGCGGGTCGAGATCGGAACGATCGTGGCGCCTGCGTATGCGATGCCGAACCAAGCGGCGACCACGTCGGCGGAGTTGGGCATCGCCAGGCCAACCCGATCGCCTGCAGCGACCCCGCTGTCCTCGAGCCAGCATGCGACCGCCCTCGCGCGGCGGTGCAGCGCGCCGTAGCTCCAGG
>JAAZYN010000051.1:4309-12069 GCA_014239625.1 Myxococcales bacterium
CAGGCCTGGCCCGTGACTCCGTCGATCACCGCGGTCGCCCGGGGGCGACTCGTGGCAGCTCGACTGAGAACGAGACCGGCGTTGGTGGCCATCCCCTTGAGGTGACACAGTTCCAGACCAACGACAACACGGACCGCATCGAGGCCATGTCATGGTGCAGTTCACATGGCGCAGGTCACATCGCCTGAACGCAACCGCCTGGACGTCTCGCGGCGTCACGCGGTGGCCAGCGCGCGTGGCTTGGAACCGTGGAGATGGACCTCACCGATTCTCACGGCTGCTGGCGGGGCTCACCTTCAGCCGCATGTATCGGGCGCATGACGGCCGCACACTGTGCCCCGATCCGATGTTCGAGTCGACCCGGGCGAGCTCTCGGTGGCGGCGCGTGATCGGCGTGAGGACGCCGAGTCGGCGGGGGCTCAACCCGAGGACATCAATCGTAACGCCACCGAAACAGGCTCATGACGGTGTACGCGAGGGCCGGCGCGCCGCCGGTGTCTCGATCCGCCAGAGCATCCAACGGGATCAGCATCCCGGCGCTCAGCTTCCATGAGAAGTCGTCATACACGAGCCCCACGTGGGCATCGATCTCGACGCCGTAGTGGCGCCCCTGGCCTGGCGTCCCGTTGGGGTCCACCGCGGCGGCATACAACACGTCCAGCTGGGCGGAGATCTTCACATCCTCGCCCAATCCCAGATCGTACCCGACCCACGGCTTCACGTAGACGGCGTTCGTGACGCCCCCGATGACCTGTCGGAACAGGATCAGGTCCAAGCGATAATCTCGATTGAACCAGAACGACTCCACCGAGGCGTTGGAGTTGACGTTGTAGTCAGTCTCGTAATCCGCGTCATCGGGCGACGTGATGTTCTGCCCGTCGATGTACCCCAGATAGCGTCGCTCGTCCCCGGTCGCCAGCCCGAACATGAGCCCCACCTTGAGCGACTCCCACCACACCTCCACCTCCAGCGCGGAGCCGACCGACAGCCAGTCCTTGCTGGTGTCACGGAAACCCTCGATCTCCTCGTTCTGGAGGCTGTCGACGTTGCCGACGACCATCGCCAACTCCCACTCCACGCGCAGCCGAGTCGCGAAGTTCGGTCGCCACTCCCAACGGGCCCAGAGGCTGGGGGTGAAGAAGAACGCATCACGGGGCACCAGCCGGTAGCAGTCCGTGTCCTGGATCTTTGGAGCCCCGGAGGAGCCGTTGGTCCACAGCGGTGTGCCGTTCGCCGTCTCGGTCAGCAGCTCGCAGCCCTCCCCCGCCGCCGCCCCTGGCGCGTTGGCCATGCTGTCGTAGGTCTGGTCGGTGAAGATCAGCAGCGCGCCCCAGTCGAACGCGACGTTGCGACGCACCTCCAAGAGTCTTCTGCGCTCGCCTCTTTGCGCGTCGGTCAGCGGTCGGCTGAACACCCGCACCGTGTAGGTGCTGATGTCATCGTCCTGGCCCAGGTCCTTGGGCTGCCCGTAGACCTCATAGGGATTCGCCGTGGTGGCTCCAATGGAGGTGAACTCCAGGCCGAACTCGATGCGGATCGACTCCAACGCCAGACCGACCATGGCGCGGTCGACGATAGAGCCAAAATCGGAGTCATCGCCCCGCCCGTCGTTGCGCACCAGCCCCAGCCCGAAGTGGTCGATCATCCGTCCACCATAAGCATCGAGCAGATCGAACAGGCGCCACTTGCCATAGAGGTGACGGATCTCGACGGCGTCGTCGAAGCCGTTGATCCCGGCGGTTGGCGAACCCTGCGCGTCGTTCCACAGGCCCTGGTTGAAGTCCCCGCCGGCGTTCACGTGAGTGGTGCCCAGCACCAGGTTGCGGAGCGCGTCGATGCCTACATGGATCTCCAACGCGCTGCCCAGCCTGAACACGGGCTCGTAGCGAAATCGCACCGACGCCCAGGCGAGCGCCTGCTCGTCGCCGCTGCCGTTGATCGGGTTCGCCCCCAGGGGTTGTGGCACCCCGCTGGCTCCGGCCCCGAGATCACCACCCACCAGCAGCTCGGCGCGCATGCGAAAGAACATGCGGTGGTCGACGGCAAGAGGTCGCACCACCGAGATGTCATGATCAACGCCGACCGGTGGGTCTACGTCGCCTGACGGCGCCTGAGCCGACACGTCGTCGTCTGGCGCGGCGCCCTGAACCGAGGGGCCGGTGAGCGCCACGACGATCGCGAAAATCAGAGCCTGAAGTGGACCGTGCCTGAGCACGTTTCTCCTTTAGTATCATTATCTTGAGGCGAAAAAACGGGGCAGCCCGTCACGCGACGGCGCATCCTACGCTCGGCAGGACGGTGGGCGCAACGTGTTTGGCTACAGAACGCAGCACGCGCGGGCTTTTCAAAAAAAACCGAAAAAAGATCGAATACGCCACGATCCACCGCGTCTATGCCCCCGAGCTACTCACTCAAGGCCCTCGAACCCGGCTCGACTCCGAGGATGGACCACTTCATGACGAATCGACTCTTCGCGACTCTTCTTGCGCTCGGGATGGCCGTCCCCGTAGTGGCCACCGCGCCGGACGCGTCGGCTCATCCTGCGCCCTACGAGCACTACCACACCCATTCGAAGCGGCGCGCGCGGATTTACACCCACGCCCGCCCCCGCGTGTACGTCGCGCCGCGCCGCGCCGTCATTATCCGTGAGGCTCCGCCGGTCGTAGTGGTACGCCCGCCCCCCCGAGTGATCGTGAGGCGCCCGGCCCCGGTCGTGGTCCAGCGCCCCGCCCCCGTAGTAGTGACCCGCCGTCACGCGCGGAAGCGACGGGCCAAGCGGGACAAGATGTACTTCGGCGTCGGCCTTCGGGCGGGCGCACGCCTCGACCTGGGTTCGGAGGAGATCATGACCCTGGGAGGCGCCGGGCTGACGCTTAACGCTCGTTTCACCCGGCACTGGGGGCTCGAGCTGTCTGCCGACTTCCAAGCCGGAGAGTTCGAAAACGCCGACGGCGCCCCGTTCTCTCAGCTGACCGTCCCGGTCATGGCCGGCGTGACCTATCACTTCATGCCCAACAGCCGGTTCCAGCCCTTCGTCGTGGCGGGAGCAGGTGTCCACTTCACCTCCCTGGACTACCTGAACGGCCGGTATAAGTACGACCTGACCGAGGCGGTCGCCCAGGTGGGCGCCGGCGCTGAGCTCTTCGTCACGCGCTGGCTGTCGCTCAAGGCTGACCTACGGTTCCAGACGGTGTTCCACGACATCGACCAACAGGCGCGTATCCGCGACGATTGCCTACGCAGCCAGGGCGGGATGACCGGCTTTTGCAACGGCATCAACACGGCCGACCCGAATGACAAGGTGGACCTTGGCCTGACCTTCAACCTCGGCGCGAACGTCTACTTCTAAACCTAGATGACCGCGGCGCGAATGATGATTCGATGATTCGGTCGTGTCCGTGCCCGTGCCCGACCCGTCTCCCGGCCGGGGGCGTCAGTCAGGACGAACGTCTCGCCATGGCGATGAGCATCGAGACTGTACGGCTCAGCCATTCAGAGGCGGAGCTGCCCCACCACACCGACCTCCCAATCCAGGCCGGCCGCAAAGTCCCCTTCATACCCCGCGCTGGCAGAGTCTGCGGGGATGAGGTCGACGAGCCGCCATTGATGCTTGATCGCGCCGCGCAAGAGCAGCCCATCCACGATCCGGATCCGAACTTGCCCCACCGCTACCAGCCGCTTGAGACCGCGGGCCGCCGCGACCGAATCGAAGTCGCTGATGCCGTCGATGTCCAGAGCGACGATTCCACCGCGCAACTCCACCGGACCCATATTTGGAGCGCTCACGTCGATCCGCACGTCGGTACCTCCCGCCGTGTCGTGCGCGACCTGAACACCGAGCCCTACCCACGGTGGGAGCTTCACGTCGGCCTCGAGGAGGAACCCATGACCCGCTGCGCCTAGCTGTTCGGCGAAGGATCTCTTGGTCCGCCCCCTCGCGTAGGCCACACGCTCGACGTCGTAGAACGCAGACACGTAGCCTGGCATGTGGCCCGCCGCGTGATAGCGGTACTCGCCGCGGATCCGAAGATGACTCATGGCGTCTATCCGCCACGCCGCGATCACACCAACGTGGACCCCCGACGTTCCGAAATCAAGGCTGGCGACCTCGACATACGGCGTCAACCGCAGCCGGTCGTCGAACACATCCACCGGCAGGGAGACATCCGCCGCGAACAGCGCCAGGGGCTCGGACTCGCTCACGACGACCCGACGCTCTGCGTCCGCCATCAGGGGGCGCAGCTTGCCCACCGCGGCGACGTGGGGGGCCCGGAAATCAGCGCCCAGGGTGACCCCCAGCTGCAAGGACCCGAGCGGCCACGGCAGGGCTGGCCCCCAGCTCAGGGGGCGAGCGACGAACCGAAGGAGCGCTACCGCGGGATCAAATGCGTCGTCGACGAGGAGCTGGCCGCCCATCATCGGGTGATTGACGGAGGCGTACACGCCGGTTTGGTAGTGATCGATGTCGATGGTGTTGTCGTACCGGTCCACCAGGGCACCAAAGCCAACGGTCGCGTCGGGGAGCTCGCCGACACGAACATGGAACAGTTCTCCGTCTCGGCCGTAGCTCACCTTGGGAAGGAGCCGCGAGAAATCCCCCACCTCGTCCCAGTCCTGAGCCCGGAGCGCGCCGAGCTCGGGGTAGCGATCGTCAACCAGCCGAAAACGCACCGGGACGCGAGGAACGAAGCGCCACCCGCGGTATGCGATGACGGCGCTGGCGGTGATCTGAACGAAAGGCTCATCGGCCAGGGCGATCAGCGCGAGCTCACCGCTGAGCTGCGCGGTGACGGCGCGGTCGTCGACGCTCCGGCCCGCGTCGACGTCTGGCAGGTCACCCGCGTGGACCGGCGATGACACCAACAGGCCGACAACCAGTGCTGCAATCCAGGCGCGCATGCTCTATCGGTTGTCGAGGCGGATCGACGGGACGTCAAAAATCAGACCCGAAACGCCCGACCGTCCTCGGCGCTGCTGGCTCCCATCCCGTCTCTCGCGGAGGCCCTGACGAGGTTCGGAGAGGGTCAATAGTTGGGCTGGAGGCTGCTCTCCGATGCCAGCCGGTTGGACACGTAGACCCTCTCCTCGCCGTGGTAGGTGCGCCGATACCGCGCCACCTTCTCGAGGACCGAACGCGCATACCCTCTGGTCTGACCGTAGGGGATCTGTTCGACGAAGAGATCCATGTTCCGGTTCGGGTTCTGCCGCAGCCATCGGTCGACCCTGTGGGGTCCGGCGTTGTAGGCCGCAGCGGCCAGGAGCTCCTGACCCCGGAACTTCCTCAGCAGAGCTCCCAGGTAATAGCTGCCGAAGTAGATCGACACCTCGGGCTCCAGCAACAACTCCGGACTGAACTCCGAATAGCCCAGAGAGTCTGCGATGCGACGCCCGGTCCGGGGGATCACCTGGAGCAGCCCGTAGGCATTGGCCACGCTCACCGCGCAGGGGTGGAAGGTGCTCTCGACCGTCATGATCCCATACAGGAAATAGGGCGGCACCCGGTGGTGGTCGGAGAACAGGGACACCAGGTTGGGAAAGGCCACAGGATAGATGCGTCTCCACAGCCCGATGTCTTCGGCTTTGCGCGGGATGCGCCCGCTCTCGAAGGCCTGGCGGCGCAACCCGTAGGGGTCACCCAGACCGACCTGAGCGGCGCGCAGGTCGTTACGAATTTCCCGACGGTTGCGCTTGATGATCCATGCTGACTTGTTCTTCTGTTTGCGCTTGCCAGCGCTCAGACGCGCGCCGCCACGGGCAGCCGCGGCCCGGCGGTTGTCGAGCAGGTCGTTGCGACCGCGCTTGAGCAGACTGTACGGACCTTTTCGGCGGACCGAGCGGAGGTCGCTGTTGACGACCCGCAGCTCGGCGATCGCTTTGTCCCGAAACCCGAGCTGAGCGTACTCCAGGGACCGCCGCACCTCGGGCAGCAGCGCGCCCCACTTTTGGGCCAGGTTCTCCAGCGCCGCCAGCTGCGTCGAGCGCGGCTGCGGGCGCGGAGCTTGATCGAACTTGGCGTCGAGGGACGCGGGGGTCCACAGGATCGTCCCGCTCGGCTTGAGCGACCCGGCCTCGTTATCGGGACCGAGCAGCAACGGGCCGATCCCCTCGGCGACGGCGGTGAGCCCTGGAGCATCCCCTCTCATCTCGAGCGCCCGACTGTGCGCCAGGATCCCGTAGTACTCGTAGGGCGCCGCGTCGGCCAGGGCGTCGAAGCTCGCCAGCGCCGCTTGCGTGTTCCCAGAGAGCTGGTGGGCGCGCCCCAACCAATAGCGGGCCCCTTGTTTGTTCCGACGGCCCCGCGGATTGCGCCGCCGCATGTACCACAACGCGCGCTTGGGTTTGCCCATCCCGATAAGGGCCCAAGCCATCTTGGGCGTGAGGTCCTCGACCTCTTGGCCATCGACCTTCTTCGTCTTGGCGCCATGAGCTCGCTTGAATGCCTTGAACGCGCCCTCATAACGCCCGAACGAAAAGCGCAGGTTGCCGAGCCGGCGCCAGTACCAATCGTTCTTCTTGAACTTGTGCCGCTTGAGCACCATCCGCTCAGCGCCCTCGAAGTCTCCGGACAAGGCGGTCCACATCATGCGTCTGTCAACGCTGGGAAGCGTCCCGCCGAGCCGACGCAGAGCCGGCAACATCTCCAGCGCCTCTTTCTCTCGGCGCGTCTCACTGAGCGCCCGCACGAGCAGCTTCACCGTATCTCGCTCCACAGCACGGTCCTTGGCTGCAGCCGAGTCTGCGCGCAGTCGCTCCAGGGGCTCGATGGCCTCGGCGAAGCGACGCTCGCCGAGGGTGGCTTCGAGCAGGAGGAGCCTCTGGAATCGGCTCGGCTCTGTGGCACCCAGCTTCTTGAGCTGCAGCGCCGCCACCAAGCCAGCGCGGCTTTGGGGCGCCTCGGCCACCAGGCGCTCCAGATGCCTCCGCGCCTTGGACTCGCTCTTGTTGGCCATCAGCAGCTTGGCCCACTCCAGCCGCGCGTCACGCGACCGCGGCGCCGCCGGCCAGGTCTCGACGTAGTACTCGTAGGCCTTGAGGGCCTTGCGGGCGCTCTTGCCGCTTGCGCCGAGAAGCCTCGCTTTGCGCAGCGCGGCGTCCGCGCGGTGGGGACTCCGGCTTGCGCCCATGACCGCCTCGAAGTGTTTCAGCGCGGCGTCGATGGCGCCGGTGGCGGCGAGCGCGTTCGCCAACTCGAAGTGCAACTCATCGGCTAGCGACGTCGCGTAAACACCCGACTTCGCCGCGGTGAGAGCGGCCTCGAGGGCAGGCACGGCGGCGGCGTCCTCACCCGCCCGGCGCAACGCGACGCCCAGCAAGAACTGGGCCGTGCCCCGCTCCTGGTCACCCAGGCTGGTCGTCTCCAGCGCTGCCCGAAGATGCCCCGCGGCCCCGGCATGATCGCCTCGCTGAAGCCCGCTCCGCCCCTGCGCCAGAAGCTCCTCACCATTGGTCCCCTCGGCCAGCGCTGCTGGGGCGAGCAACGCCGCCATGGCCATCAGCACAACAGTTTGAGTGACTCTTTTCGCCGCTGTTTCGCTCACCCGCATGCGCCCTCGGAATATGTGCCTCGTCCGCTCCAACTGCGTGAAGCGTAAGCACTTCACCTGTGCACAGTGTGGAGTGAGAGCGAGAGCAGAGCAAAAAAGTGCCACCGATTTCCCGCATTTGCGGATTCGCGGCCCTGTGCTCCGATCGCGTCAGGACGGGCGGTTATTCCCGAGGCCCGCCTACTTCTTGGCGGGCGTTTTTTTGGTCGCGGCCTT
>JAAZYN010000520.1 GCA_014239625.1 Myxococcales bacterium
GGCGCCCCAGTGTCGGGGCGCTCTTCCAGATCAGCTGGCGTCGTCGTAGTGGCCCCCGCCTGCTGTCCGGACAGCCCCTGCGCTTTGGCGAGGAGGTGTGGCTCCCGCGCCGCGGTGGGGGCGGGGAGGTCCAATGTGGGCGCGCTGGGCGCCAGGGGGTCGTCTCCTGTTTGGCCGAGGTCCGATGCCGCATCCAAGGCTGACTGTGAACCGAACTCGAGGGTCTCGCTGTCCGAACCCGATGGGCTCGCTGACTGCTGCTGCCCTACGCGCTGGCCCTCGGCGGTCGCCGGTGGGGCCGCCTCAGCGCCGGTCCAGAGCTCCGCGAGCCCTTCATCGTGGGCCGCGAGCCCGGCGGGGAGCTCCAGGTCGGCGAGGGTGGCCTCGCTGCCTTCGCGGAACGTGATCTCGTCGTCCTCGTCATCGAAGCTGAGATCCGTGTCGTCGTCGTGAGCCGGCGGGCCACTCGCCGCCGGCGCGGTCTTCTCCAGAGGAGGCTTCTTGGACGTCTCCGTGGGGGAGCGCAGGACAGGGGAGGGCCGGGATGGTGCGACGGTGGACCGAGCCGCCGCGTCTCTCTCGGGTGATTGCCCTACGATGGCTTGCCAATCGGCGAGCCGATCCGGGAACAGCTGCGCCATGAAGCCCGCGACCGCGTCGGGAGGCATCGCCCCTCCCAGCGGCTGCAGCGCATTCTGCAGCGCGCGACCCAGATCCGCGGCGCTGCTCCAGCGGTCTGCAGGGTTCTTCTCGAGCGCGCGCGCGATCGCCACGTTGAGCGACGGGCTGACGTCACCGCGGACGGACGTCAGGGGCCCCGCCTGGGTGAGCGCGACGGCTTGCTTGAGGGTGAACTCGGTGTCGCCCTGGAACAGGCGCTGGCCCGCCAGCAGCTCCCACACGACGACCCCCAAGGAGAACACATCCGTGCGCAGGTCGACCGGCGTGTTCATACACTGCTCGGGCGACATATACGCGTAACGAACTGGATCGACCGCCGCGCGCAGGGTCGGCACCCGAGTGATGGCCCCTGAGGTGCCGCTGTCGGTCACCTTGAGCATGCCGCCGAAGCTCAGGATCATATTACGCGGGTGGAGGCCCGTGTGGATGATGCCCAACGGTTGCCCGAGATGGTCGGTCCGGGTGTGAGCGTCATGCAGGACCTGGCACGCCTGGAAGGCCAGCGTCAACGCCAGGCGGACCGGGAACGCGACGTGGCGCGACCCCAGCTGGGCGACCACCGCAGCCAGTGTTTCACCCGGGACCAGCTCGGTGACGATGTAGTAGCGGCCCTCTCGCTCGTTCAGGTCACGGGTCTGAGCGATGTGTTGATGGGTCAGCGTGGCGGCGCGCTGCGCCTCGGCCAAGAACAGCTTCACGAACGCAGGGTCTGCGCTGGCCTGCGCGCTCAGGATCTTGACGGCCACATGTTTGGCCAGCATCCCCGCGGCTTGCTCTCGGCCGGCCCAGACTTCACTGACGGAGGTCGCCGCGATGCGGGTGTGCAGCTGATATTTCCCGAACACCTGACCTTTCAGCGTCATCGTTACTCCGTCTGGGGCGCCTTCGGCGTGGCGGCGTGAGCCCGCCCGTCATCGGTTGACGAGCTATCTGCGTCCTTTTCTTCCGCTTCGGGTGGAAGGGGTGTTCTTCGGCGCTCGGGGCTGAGCCTTGCGCAGCTTACGTTTGCGCTTTTGTTTAAGGGGGGTGTAGGCCGATCCCAGGACCGGGTCGATGATGTTGCGCAGGTAGCTTTGCCGCAGCTGGACCAGCGCCGGCAGCTGCCGCGGAGCCCGTTGAAACAGGTACACGGCGCCGGCCTGCGGGCGCTCTCCCGTCACAAGCCGGGCGTCGAACTCCATGGAGTTGCTGCGGCGGAGACCACCGAGGTTGCTCTCGCCCTCGGCTCCCGGCTTGGTGGGGGCCGCCGAGGCCGCCGGCTTGGTGCCGTCTGCCGCGCCTTTGCTCGTTGCCCGGGAGTCGCCCTTCTTCTTACGGGCGCTGGGCCGTCGCTTCTTCTTTTTCCGTCGCCGCTTCTCAGGGGCTGCCGCCAGCGCGCTGGAGGCAGCCTCTACCACCAGCCCCGCGGCGGTCCATGCGGTGGCGGCGGTGGCGGCGGGAGCGATCAGAAGCGCGGTCGCGGCAATAAAAGGCAGGGCCAGTCGAGTTCGCTGTGGCACGGTTCAGTCCCTCAAAACGGCGAGTCGGTACTTGAAGAAGCCGGCTTTGGCCGCGGATCTCAATATGAGGTAAAGGGTCTCATAGTCCAAGCTCGAGTCCGCCTGTATCGTGAGCACGACGTCATCGGTCGCGCTGGGCTGGGACGCGAGGCTATCGTCTGTGAGGGCGCCGTCTTCCTCGTCGGCGTCTTTCAGGTCGTCGAAGTATTTCGTCAGGAGCGTCACCACCTCCGGTGACTCACCCGCAAGATAGTATTGCTCTTCGGCGCGCCCACCGGTCAGCTTCAGGATGGGCTCTTGCTCGACGGTCACCCCGTCGCTCCGAATACTCACGTTGATCCCCGGCTTGAACTGCGACCGCGCGGTGCTCTCTGGGAGCTTCACCTTGTCGTCGAGCTTGAAGTCGTAGTCCTCGGCGTTGAAGCTCACGATCAAGAAGATCAAGATGATCGTGAACATGTCGAGGAGCGGCGTCAGCATCAGCCCGGGCGCCTTCTTTTTCCTGAAGATCCCCTTCACGACGCTTCAGCCCCGAGTCGTGTCGGTCCCCACCAAGAGCGCTGGACCGCGACGAGGGCGGGCTTGGACCGGCGACTCTCCGCTGCCGCCACTAGTCGTCCTCCAGGTTCATGACGTCTTCGTCCTCCACCACCTCTTCGTCCTCACCCTCCAACGGCGGTGGAACAAACTGGCTGAAGACGGTCACCGGGAACAGCGGCTCGAAGTGCTCTTCGTCGATCTTTTTCTCCCGGACGGCGTCGAGGATTTTTACGAGCCGCGCGTAGTCCACCTTGGGCTTGGGCAGCATCATCACGGTGTTGCTCTTTGGGTAGTCCGTCTTGAGCTCCTGCAGCTGACTCTGAAGCTTGTCGAGGTCCCAGCTCTCACCCTTCTTCGGGATGTCGAAGCTGAGCGCGGCCCGCTCTTCGCTGCTGAGGCTGGTGGACGACACGGACACCTCGATGAGGTCGAGCCCGACCACCATGTTCAGCGTGACTGTCACCGGCGTCTTGGGCACGTCCGTCTGGTTGGGGGTGCTCTGTGGCGTCGACACCGGGATGATCCCCACCTGATAGAACGCCGCCGCCGCCAACAGAAAGGGGATCAGGACGATGAACAGATTCATGATCGGGATGAGGTTGAGCTCCTCCACCTCCGCCATGGTTCGCCGGTAGGACTTGAACACCGTCTGCTAGCCCGCCTTCATGTTCGGGTTCGGCGCTCCAACCCCGGGGCCGCTACCCCCCGACTGTATCGTCGGCTCCTCCACCGGGCCGGTGAGGGCGACCAGCGTGGCGCTCGCGCCCCCTTCGATGGCCAAGATGATCTCTTCGGAGCGGCGCTGAATCAGGTGATGGGTGAACAGCAGGATGACCGCCACGAGGATCCCGAAGGCGGTGGTGTACATGGCGACCGAGATACCGTTGGCCAGGGCCACCTGGCGCTCCGTCGCGCTGGCTGCGGCCACCGCCGAGAAGGCCTCCATCAAGCCC
>JAAZYN010000521.1 GCA_014239625.1 Myxococcales bacterium
GGTCAATTCAAGGAGGCCCAACGCAGAGCTGGGTCGAACAAGCCCCGAAGGATGGGGTCAACCATTTTGACCGGCTGAGTCACTTGGCCGCGGGGAGGAGCAGCTCGAAGCGGGCGCCGGGGCCTGTCGCCGGTGTCTGTAGGCGCAGTCGTCCCCCCATGGCCACTGCCAGCCCTCGGCACAGGGCCAACCCCAGCCCCACTCCCGGCGCGGTCTGGGCGGCCTTCTTGGCGGACTTGTGGAACGCGCGAAAGATCGTGGCCGCCTCGGTCGGGTCGATCCCCAGGCCGAAGTCGCGCACGGCGATGCCGATGTGATCAGCGTCGGCGCGAAACGCGATCAGGTGGAGCTCCTCTCGCTCCGAATGTGCGGCCGCGTATTTGCAGGCGTTGTCGACCAGGTTGAACACGATCCGCTCCACCGCGTTCGCGTCCCCCATGCAGCACAGGTCCAACGGGTCGGAGTCGCAGCGCGTGGTCAGCCGCAGGCCCGCTTGCTCCGACCGCTGCGACAGCGGGGGGGCGACACGTTCGAGAATGCCTTTGGCGTCCAGGCGCTCCACCTCGCGAGCGTCGGGGCGCCGCTCCAGCCCGGCGTACAACAGCACGTTGTCGACCAGATGGCCGAGCCGCTCCGCCTGGGCATGCAGCGTGTTCAAGTAGCGCCGCTGCTTGGCCGGCTCGCGGATCATCCCCTGGGCGAGCATCTCGGTGTACATGCGGAAGGTCGTCAGGGGGGTGCGCAGCTCGTGGGTGACCGCGGAGACGAAGGTGCCTCGTCGCTCCGAGAGCGCCAGCGCGCCGCGCATGAGGGCGGCGACCCCCAACGCCCCCACCAGGAGAGCGGCCCAGGCGATGATGAGGGACAGCTGCAGGGGGGTGAGCCCCGACGTGCCGGCGGAGACCATGGCCCCTGGGTCTAACCGCACTGGCAGGGACGCAAGGCGCCGAGACGTCGGGGTGGCGTCGAGCTCACCGATCTCGACGAGCCGCGCGTGGGGCAGCAGGTCGTCGACGCTGTCGAGCAGGCGCCGCTCCAACCCGGGCCAATCGAGCCAGGCTCCCTGAATGTAATGATCTTCTCCGATGGTCACCCGGCGCGCCAGGAGCAGCTCGTTGCTCTCCCACAGCGGGGTCATCACTCCCTCCATCGGCTCGGGTCGCGGGTCGGTCGGCGCGGCCCCGGTCGGCTCCTCGGCCGCCCGTCGCTGACTCTGTTTCGGTCGTTTTTTCGTCGGCTTGTACATCAGCGCGTTGGACTGAGAGTCCCCCGCGGCGCCGTACGAGGAGGCCCGCTGTGCGAACTCTTTGCTGTTGAGCGCGACCTGTTGCTGGGTGACAACCGGGCTGGTGTCGATGGTCGACGCGATGGAGGTCTGCGGTGACGAAACCGTCTCGCGCGCACCAGGGGGAGCGGAGGCGCGGATCGGGGCGGGCGCGAGAGGTCGCGCCCGGGCCGCTGGCAGGCGCTTGGCCAGGCGCTCGAGCTGTGGTCTCCCCAACGTCGCGCCGAGGTCCGCCAGCCGCCTCGAGAGCTCCCCCAGCCTGGCGGCGGACACAAAGTCTTTAGCGGCGTTGCGGTGCTCTGCGGTCCGCGGAACCTGGGGAGACGTCAGCGCCCCACCAGGCCCCTGTTGAAAGTGCAGTCGCACCATGTCGTCTCTCAACCCAAGCAGCGGGGACGCGAGCAGCACCGAGCCCGGCTCGATAGCGCTGAACATCGCGCTGTATGCCGCTTGCGCGGGGTAGAGCGCGCGGTAGGTGAAGTAGGGCTGGGCGGCCTCTGATGCGATGATCGGTGCCGCCACCGAGTCCAGCCGCCACAAGGCGAGGCGCACCTTCTCTTCGAACTGAGCTCGGGCCAGCGTGGCCTGGCCCCGCTCATCGAGCTCCAGGACCTTTGCGCTGACCCACGCCATCGCCGTGAGCACCAGGGACAAGCCGACGCCGAACGCGAGCCACGTCTGCCATGGGCGGCGCAGGTTGAACGTCATGTGCTCGGCGATGGATCGAAGACGTAGCCTCGGCCACGCACCGTGGTCAGGATGCTCGGCCCCTGGTCGCGCAATTTCCCGCGCAGGCGCGCGATGTGCACATCCACCGTGCGCGTCTCGACAGCGTTGGGGTTCAGGCGCCAGACCTTGCTCAGGAGCTCCTGGCGGGACACCGGGCGACCTTGGTGCAGCGCCAGGTAGCGTAACAACGCCGACTCTCGGGCGCTCAACTCGGCGGTGGCGCCGTCGTCGTATCGGATGCGCCGCCGCTCGAGGTCTGCGGTGCCACCGTCGAACGCTACCTCGGCGGTGTCCAGTGGTCTCTCCGCGGCGGATCTCCGGAGCACCGCCCCCACTCGGGCGAGCAGCTCGCGCACCGAGAACGGCTTGACCACGTAATCGTCGGCGCCGAGCGTGAGGCCAGCGACGCGATCGGACTCTTCACCGCGGGCCGTGAGGATGATCACGGGGAGGGTGGGCCGGCTCTTTCGAACCTCCTGAAGGATCTCGAGCCCGGACGGGCCGGGCATCACCAGATCCAACAGGACGAGGTCGACGTTGGAGCGAATCGCGCGCTGCATGCCGACGTGGCCATCGGGGGCTTCGATGACGTCAAAGCCATCGAACTCCAGCGCATCCATGACCCCGCGTCGAATCGCCGGGTCGTCCTCGACGACCAGGATGGTTCGGCGTGTCATGGATGCGCTCTCCTGGGGGGGCGTGAGGGAGGTGTCTTCGGGCTATTTGAAGCTGAACTTCTTGCGCTTGCCCTGGCGCTTGACCTCACGGCTGATCGCTTGGTCGAGGCCGGAGTCACCCTTCTTCGCAGATTTCTTTCGCTCAGCCGCCACGTACTTGGTGCGCTCGGCGCTCAGCTTTTTGATCTTGGCCTTCAAGTCGGCGCGGCTCTTTTCCAGCTTGGCGACGTAGGTCTTGCGCTCGGACACGGACATCTTCTGGAGTTTGCTTGGCAGCTTCTTGGTCTCCGTCAGCTTGACCTTACCCTTCTTGACCGCGTCGACGATATCCCAGTGGGAGTTGTCATAGTATCCGCTGGCCTTGGTGGCGGCGCGCTGCGCCATCCCACCGGCACCGGCGGCGTTGTCGTCCTGCTTGGCCTGACGAGCTTCCATGACCTTGGCTCTGGCGCCATAGCCGATGTAGGTCGCGTTGAGGGCGCGGCCCAGCCGGGCAAGCTCTGCGTCTTGGGGCGCCTTGATGTGAGCGATACGGGCGTTGTGGTTGATGGTCATGAAGGAGCCGTCGGCGAGGTCCGCGCCATCCTTCCACTTCCCGGCCACGCCGGCGGATTCGCTGCCGCAGTGGATGGTCGAGACGGTGATGCCTTTGGAGATGGCGCGCTTGACCGCGACGCGGTAGTCCACGGGCCCCTGGGTGAAGGGCTCGTTACCGGCGATGAAGATCATCTTCAGGTCGTTTTTGCGCTTGGACCATCGCAGGCCGTTGACGGCGCTCATGATGACCTTGCCGGACCACTCGTCGCCTCCGTTGGTGGTCAGCCCAAAGAGCTCCTCGGAGACCTTGTCGAGGTCCGTGGTCAGCGGCGTGATCATGCGGAGGTGGCCTTCCTGACGCGGGATGGACTGTTTGCCGTACTCGTAGAGCGCGACCTCGAGGGTGGGGCGCACGCCGTTACGTTTGGCTCCAGC
>JAAZYN010000522.1:0-497 GCA_014239625.1 Myxococcales bacterium
CGACGCCAGCGTCTCGTCGTGCACGATGCGCCAGATGTACCCAAAGAGCGGCGCGCCCATAGTCTCCAGCACGCACGTCGCCGCTGCGCGTACCTCGCCCGCCTCTATCTGTGCCTTGATGCCCGCCTCGAAGGCGACCCTGCGCTCATCGCGTTCATCCACGACTACTCGCTCTCCATGCTCAACGAAAACGGGTAGTTGACCCTCATCCAGCCATCTTGAGGGGGCGCAAACCGCAACGCCGTGACCCGCTTCAACACGCACCGCTGGGCGGCCGGGTCGGGAAAGCTGCCCTTTTTGATCCGCGCCCCGTAGACCTCGCCCATCGGTCCGATGCTCCAGCTCACCACCAGCCGGCCTTGAGGAGGCCTGGCGCGCTTCTTTGACAGAGCGTCCTCGTAACAGCCTCGGATTTCGCTGATGGCCCCCCTGACCACGGCTTGGATGCGCTCTTGGACGCCTGCCCGTGCCTCTGGCGTCGCGCCTCTACAGCCCGC
>JAAZYN010000522.1:507-3660 GCA_014239625.1 Myxococcales bacterium
CACACTCCGTCGGTGCCGGCGGGCACCATCCCTGACAGGCAGCAGGCGAACACAGCGCCGTCGGCATCACACCAGGCGTCATGGCCCGCGCCGCAGGAGCTGCCGGCAGGGGCGGGACAGCGCCGTCGCACCGCAGGCGTCTGCCCCGGCCCTCGGGCTATCGTTGCCGCGTCAGTCGGGCCCAAGCGAGCTCCCGCGTCGGTCCGATCCACCCCCGAGGCCGACCCCTCTCGCGGGGTGGAGCTCGGCCACAGCAGCGCGCCTAGTACTACCGCCAGGGCGCCCAGCGACAGCGCCACCGTGGGGCCGCGCCGGGTGCCCGCCGGGGCGCTCGCGTCAGGCGTCCCGGATCCGTCGCTGAGGCGCTGCAACGCCGTCAAGGCCGCCGCCGCGGAGGCGAAGCGGTCTCCCGGCCGCTTGGCCATCATGCGCGACACCCACGCCGCCAGCGCGGGTGGCACCTCGCCGTCGGCCCGGTCCTCGACCGGCGTGGGCGCTTCGTGGAGGTGGTGGTGGCCGAGGCTCATCGGGGTCGTGGCCGAAAATACCGGACGTCCCGCTAACATCTCGTAGGCGGTGCATCCCAGCGCATAGAGGTCCGTCCGCCCGTCTACCGGCTCGCTGCGCCATTGCTCGGGCGCCATCGTCATCGGCGATCCGGTGAGGCTCGTGGTCAGCTGTTGGGTGCCCTCCAGCGCTCGCGAGATGCCGAAGTCAGCCACCTTCACGAAGTCCGGCTGGCCCGGCTGGTCGCACACCAGGATGTTCGCCGGCTTGATGTCGCGGTGAACGATCCGCCGCGGATGGTCGTGAGCTTCCCACAGCGACTTGAGGACCTGCTCGAGGATGTGCACGACGCGGCGCCATCCCAGCGGCCCTTCGCGCGCGAGCAGGGCGGACAATGGGGCGCCGTCGACGAGCTCCATGACCAGATAGAGGTGCCCGTCATGGTGCCCGAAGTCGGTCACTCGGATCGTGTTGGCGTGGCTCAGCGATGCCGCGTTGCGCGCCTCCGCCCTGAAGCGCTGCGCCGCTTGCTCGTTGGACGCCATGAGGACCTTGAGGGCGACGTCTCCCCCCGTGTCGGCGTGCACCGCGCGGTAGACCTGCCCCATCCCGCCCCTCCCGATGGGAGTGACGACGCGGTACTTGCCGCCGACGAGCGTCCCGGGAGCGACCAGACCGCCTGCGTCGTCGCCGAGCGCGTCTGCCAGGGCTCGATCCAGGGTGTCCGCCAGGGGAGGGGCGTCCGACAGGGACTCCGGGTCCGGCGCGAGGGTGTCCGCGTATGGGGTTTGTTCGCTGATGATTTTAGACCCGTGTCGGGCTCATTGAGGCAGCCGGAGTGATCTCGCGGGTTTCTGGGGCGGCCTTCGGGCGGCGCGGGCCCCTGGCACGCTGCGAGGCCCACCGCGATGTCAGTCTTACCGGCGCCCGTGGGACCAGCCAAGCGTGGTGGCGACGACTATGCCTCAAGCGGGCGCTATCAGCCCGCGCTGTTTACATCCCTTCGGCTGCAACCCGCGGATCCGCAGCGCTGACGAGCGCGACCTCTGGGTGGCTGGCTCGCCAAGCGTCCAAGCCGACGTCACCCGCCTCCGGTCGATGCCACGCGTGTCGGCACCCCGCCTCCGTGTTTCGCTCGAAGTGCCATGAAAAATGCGGGTCAGGGGAGTTTTTGAAAAAAAACAGTCGCCGCCGGTCACATCGTGACTGCGCTGTACCTGTGGTGGTGCCTCGAACGCCTCGAGGCGACAACCCCAACGCAGGAGAGACTCCATGAACTCATCCAGAATCAAAGCGGCGCTCACCCTCGTCATCGCGGTCGCGAGCGTCATCGCCACAGCCGGCGCCGCTGTCGCAGAGCGAAAAGCGGCGGACATTCGCGAGGTCGTCGCCCAGCACTTGCCGGAGGTCAGGGCGTGCTACCAGCGGCAGCTCGAGACCCACCCGAAGCTGAACGCGAGGCTGACCGTGGGCTTCACGGTCCGGTCCACGGGCGCGGTCGCCGAGGCGCGCGTGCTGCCCAGCTCCGACGAGGTGCCGCGCCAGCTCGCCGTCTGCGTCCTCCGCCAGGTGTCGGGATGGAACTTCGGCCCCGACGCCGACGGTGAGGACACGGCGGTTAGCTACCCCTTCGTCTTCGAGAGGCGCTGAACGTTTCATCCAGGGCCCGGGTTGATCAGCGGCCCGCCGGAGAGCCGACAGCGACGGTGAGCGCACCGCGCGCCCCTTCGGGGAGCCTGGCCAGGGGCTTCACGGTCCGCCGGAGACCCCCAGCTTGCGTTGTCCAGCCAGCCGCAGCGCGTCGGCGACCCGGGCCCGCATCTGGGGCGCCGCCGCCTGGCTCACGAGGCGCTCGAAGCGCTCCAACATCGCCGTCTCGGCGATCTCTTCGCGGGGCACCAGGCGGATCGCCTGAGCCAACTCTCTGCGGGCGGCGGGCAAGCGCGCACGCGACACCCACTGACCGGCCACTTTGAGGTGCTCGGCGATGCGGGCGCCGCGGAGGTTCTTGCGGACCGCCAGCTGCACGCGCGTGGCCTCTCGAGGGGTGCTCGTCAGGTGGATGCTGGCGCGGGCGGTGGCGTTGTCGAGGTTGACCATGTCCTTGTATTTCAGCGTCACGTCCGCTACCGGCCCGGCCCGCTCGACCCACAGCTCGATCAGCACCACATGGGAGTCGCCGCCGTAGAAGTAGGGGATCACCGTCTGCACGCCGTCGTCGTCGTCGCCGCGATCGGCTCTGACCCCCTGCGCTTTTGAGAGCTGCGCGTCGATGGCGACCTCTCGCGCTTTGACCTGAGCGACCTCCCGGCGCGTGAGCTTGCGCGTGCCGACGACACGGATCGCTCTGGTGTGCGGGCCCAGCCGAACGTTGAGCCGAAGCAGCCGCGCCACGACTCGAGACAGGCTCGACAGCTCCTGCTGGACCACCTTCGTGACCGTCGCCCCGGCCAGCCGGTGGTAGTTGCCGTAGCCCTTGGCGGCCACGTCCCACCAACGGGCCTCGCCGCCCCCAGCCAGCTCGATGACGGACGTAAATACACCGCGTCGGGTCGTCAGCCGGTGCGCTGCCCGCTCCGCCGCGTCGACCGCAGCTGCGTCGGCGCTGGCCGTGAGCAGGAGCACCGTCTGAGTACCCGGGATCGA
>JAAZYN010000523.1 GCA_014239625.1 Myxococcales bacterium
GTATCGGCCTGCTCGGATGCGGGACGGTGGGCACCGGGGTGCTCAAGATCCTCCAAGACAACCGAGAGGACATCGAGGCTCGGCTGGGGACCGGCATCGAGGTCGTCAGCATCGCCGTCAGCAGCCTCGACAAGCCCCGCGATGGGGTCGTCGACCGCGCGCTGCTGACCGACGACGCCATGTCCGTGGTCCGCCACCCGGACGTCCAGGTCGTCGTCGAGGTCATGGGAGGCTACGAGCCCTCGCGGACGCTCCTGCTCGAAGCCCTCGCGTCCGGCAAGCACGTCGTCACGGCCAACAAAGCGTTGCTCGCCAAGCACGGCACGGAGCTCTTTCGTGCGGCTGATGCGCGCAAAAGGGATGTCATCTTCGAGGCGTCCGTCGGTGGCGGCATCCCGATCATCCGCACCATGCGCGAGGGGCTCGCCAGCGACCGAATCGGGACGATTCACGCCATCATCAACGGCACCTCCAACTACATCCTCACCGAGATGACGCAAAAAGGGCGTGGCTACGCCGAGGTCGTCAAGGAGGCGCAAGACCTGGGGTACGCCGAGGCGGACCCCTTCATGGACGTCGCAGGCATCGACGCGGCGCAGAAGCTCTCGATTCTCATCGCGATTGGATACGGCGCGGACGTCGACTTCGACGACATCCTGACCGAAGGCATCGACGCGGTCGACGCGCTGGACGCTGCCTTCGCCGGCCAGTTCGGCTACACCATCAAGCCCTTGGCGATCGCCAAGGCCCACGACGACGGCATCGAAGCGCGGGTCCACCCGACGCTGGTGCCGGCCGGCTCCATGTTGGGCAGCGTCCACGGAGTGTTCAACACGGTGCGGGTCGATTCCCACGCCCTGGGCCCGGTGCTCTTCTATGGACAGGGCGCGGGCATGATGCCCACCGCCGCGAGCGTCGTCAGCGACGTCATCGAGCTGGGCCGTAACCTTCGACGTGGGACCTCGGGCCGCCTGCCGCACCTGGCGTTTCACCGCGACAAGCTCGCCAAGCGCCCGATGCGGTCACCCGAGCACATCACCTGCGCCTACTACCTGCGGTGTGCGGTGCGTGACCAGCCCGGGGTGCTGGCGGCCATCGCCGGTCTGCTCGGCCACAACAAGATATCGATCTCCCGGATGATACAAGAGGGGCACAACGAGACGACGCGACGAGACGACGCGGACGCCGGGATCGTTCAGGTGGTGATGCTGACACACACCGCCAGCGAGGGGGACATCCGCAAGGCGCTGACGAGCATCGACGCCCTGCCCTTCATCGCAGAGCCGACGCGCTTGCTACGCGTCGAGGATGTACGCGAGTGCCCCGTATGAACGTGTCGCGGCACAACCCCTGGCTTGCTTGGGCCCCGCGTGCGTTCGTCGGGTTTGAATGGAGTCCCGCGCCCTCGCGCCGGGGCAGAGAACACCCTGCGGCGATGGTGAAGCCGCGCACTTTCCACACAGGGCACTAGGCGATGTTGGACTGGGTCCGTGAGCGGCTGACGCAAGAGCAGCGGCGGTTCGTGAAGTTCTGCGTGGTCGGAGCCAGCGGCGTCGTCGTCAACCTGGTGTTCCTCTACCTCGCTCTGGCGATGCTGCCGAGCTCCATGAGCCAGGCGATGCAACATGGCGTCGCCAGCGCGGTGGGCATCTTCGTCAGCGTCTTCACCAACTTCATCATCAACGATGTCTGGACCTGGGGCGACCGCGACAAAGGCTCGCGCAAACGCGACTTCCTCGGGCGCGCTGCGGTGTATTACGTGGCCAGCGCCGCCGCCGTTGGCCTGCAGTGGGGCATCGCGATGGCGACTTCAGAGTGGCTCGGATGGAACATTTACCTGGGCCAACTAGCGGGAATCGCTGCAGGAACCGTGGTGAACTATGTGATCAACAATCTGTGGACGTTTCGAGACAAGAGTTAGAAGATCATGGCGCCGAAACAAGAGTTCATCACCGGGAGAGACTGCGACACCTGGTGTGGCAAATGTAAGCTGGAGTTGGCGCACACCATTGTGGCGATGGTCGGTGAGTGGCCGGTTCACGTGATCTGCAACACCTGCGGCAGCAAGCACCGGTTCAAGAAGCCCAAAGGCGCCGCCAAGCCCCGCCGCAAGACCACCGCCGCCGCGAGTCCACGCCGCCGCGCGCCGGGCCTGCGAGAGGCTCGCGTCGTAGCGGCCCGAGAGATGACCCCAGCCGAGCTGAAAAACCGCTGGCTGGACCTGCTCGCGGCCGCACCCGGTAAGGAGCATCGCCTCTACAACGTCAGGGAGTCCTTTGGAATGGACGAGACGCTCCGCCACAAGACCTTCGGAGTGGGGATCGTTGTGGAGACCATGGGGTCCGACACGAAGGTCCGCGTCCTGTTCGAGGAGGGCGAGAAAGTCCTCGTCGTCAACTACGGGAAGTAGCCACGACGCGCCCCGCCCAGCAGTTGGGGGCGGGCTGTGGCGCGACACTTGACGCCGGCCGTCGCGGGCGCCACGATCTGCACGCTATGAAGTTGACCCGACGTACGTTTTTGATCGGCTCGCTGGTCGTCGCGAGCGGACCAGCGCTCGCCACCGGCGCCGCCCTGGTTCAGCGCACCGCGACCCTCACCGGCTGTTTGTGAAAGGGCTGCGGCGCGCGCCTGGAGGGCGCGCTCGTGAAGATCGCAGGGGTCCGGACCGCGACGCTCAAGATCGCCAAGGGTGAGCTGACCATCGTCAGCACCAAGGCCGTCACCGAGCGCGAGCTGGTCAGCGCCATCGCGAAGACGAAGTTCAAGCTCAAGACGATGAGCAAGCCGACGCCCGTCGCTCGACCCTGACCCGGCGCCGGCCGCGTCGAGGGAGCCGCGCCGCAACAGCCGCCCGGTCTCCCGTGCCAGAGAGCCGCTCCGACACGGTGGGCGGCCGTAGACGCCTCGCCGAGGACGTGAGCGTGTTGACGCGGCGCGTACTGCGTGGGGGCGCTCATCGCGGGTTATCGACGCCGATCACACGCGAAGGTGGTCAGAACGTCCCGATGCTGCCGCCCGACTTCTTCTTCCTCTTCTTCTTCTTGACCGCCTTGCGGCCACTGCTGGAGCCATGGACCCGGGGCCTCGACGCGGCCTTCGTCAGGGACTCCAGACGGGCGGTGGTCGTGTACGACTGAACGGTGCCCACCATGATCAGCTTGTCCGCATAGCCCTTGGCCGTGACCTTGAGCTCCACGGCGCCGCTGCTCTTGGGTTTACGGAGCGTCAGCGGGGTCTGCCCCACCAGGTCCGCGCCGTCCCAGACGTACGCGCCAGGTGGCTCGCTGGTGATGCTCAGGTTCACCATCTCCACCGGGGGGGTGTTCTTCAACTCGGCCGCCACCGCGCCGGTAGTCCCGATCGCCTGGCCGACGACGGCGCCGGCGGCGATGGTCGCAGCTCGTGCCTCGCCCTTGGCCCCAGCCTTTTCGGCGGGGACCGTGCCCCCCGGCGCAGCAGGAGGCTTCGCCGACGCAGCCGCTGTCGAGGCTGCGTCGCCAGGGGAGACGACGACCGCATCGCGCGCAGGGGAAGACGACGACTCAGCGTTGTTCGCTTGGTCTCGCTGGACGACCCGGCCGGTGTTTGAGGTGCCGTTGGTGTCGCGCGTGGCGGCGCTGACGGGATCGGCGTCGCCGCCCACGCCGATAACGACC
>JAAZYN010000524.1 GCA_014239625.1 Myxococcales bacterium
CGGCCGGAGTCCCGAAGGCGGTCGCGTCTATCGGCGCCTGCAGCGAGCCATCCGTGAGGTCCGCCGGGTTGTCCGCCACCAGCGTGATCCACAGGTTCGTCGCCGGGTCATAGGTTCGCCACGGTCCGCCGCCGGCGACGCGGGTCACCGCGGGGACAGCGGCGCTCGACACCCACGCGACGAAGCTTCCGGTCAACCCGGCGGCGAGGGCTTGGCTCGCACAGACCCCGTCGGCAGCATCCGGGCTCGAGCCGCTACCCGAGATGCCCAGCTGGGTCACGAAGGTGCGGTAGGAGCCGGCCGCTTCGGTACACACGGTGGGGCTCTCTACGCTCCCCTCGGGGCAATAGCACTGCGCCTCGCCGTTGACCGTCTGGCACTTGTCTAGTGGCGGAGCGCATGGGTTGCCGAGGCAGGGATCCGGGATACACGTCTCGTCGAACCTCACGAAGCCGGCCTCACAGCCGCACAGGGCTGCCCCGTTCACGTCGGTGCAGCCCAGCTCGTTGAGCCCCTGGCACGGGTCAGGGATGCACGGATCGAGGGTGCACCCTCCAAGCCCGTCAGCGTGCAGCGGCGGCGTGCACTCGCAGACGTAGCTGCTGCCGCTGGACACGCAGGTCGTCTTCTGAAGCTCTTCGGCGCACGGGTTGGGCGTGCACGCTGGGTCGTTGACCCGAAAGCCGTAAAGCTGACCGCCGCCGTTTTCGAAGATGAACCGGAGCCGGAACCGGTCGGCTGTGTACTCGACCAGAGAGCCCATCTCCACGACCTCGTCGACGTAGTCGCCGGCGGTGACGATCTTCTCAGTCGCCTTGGCGATGGTGTCGATGGGGGTCAAGGCTTCGAGACTGATGGTCAGCTTTCCTGTCACCGTCGCGTTCAAGCTGAGCGCAGCGCCCACGAACCCGGGCTTCATTTGCATCGGGCTCGTCAGGATGATCCCCGGGCTGGCTGAATCGATGGGCTCCATACTGGCGATGCCGCCCACCCGGGTCGTGGACCTGAAGATGCCGCCGCCGGCTTGGATGTCCGAGCAGATGTCCTGTTCGAGGCCGCCAGCGTAGAAGTGCCACTTGCCGTCAGAGGTTGGGGGCGCGCCCCCAACCAGTGAATCCACGGAGCTGTCGATGGCTCCGGGGGAGCCCTCGATGAGCGCCTCGAGGGTCGGGTCGGCGTCGTCTCTCACCACCTGCCAGAAGCGGCCGTCGCGGCTGGTGACCGCCACCGCGTAGGCGGTCCGCGGGCAGCTCTCGAGGCGCTTCTGGAGCAACCCCACCCATTGGCGTCCCTCGCGCCACGCGACCATGTCTCCGTAGACCTGCGACGCCCCCAGTTCAGCGACGGTGGGTCCCAGGATAGCGGGAGCGGCGTTGACCCCCGGGTTCTTCGGCCAGCCTACGGAGGGGTCGGTGCCACCGGTCATCACGCCTCTGGCGTCGCCGCCGCCGGTGGAGACCAGCGAGACCAGGCTCACCCAGAGCTGAGCTTCGCTGTCCCATACCATCCGCGAACGGTCGCCGATGCGGCCATATTTGCTCACGCCGGTCGGGGTCGTGTTGTTGGCGATCACGGCTCCGCTGGTGCTCAGCCAGTTGACACCATACGGCGAGCTGTAGAGGTACAGGCCGGGGTCGGCGGCGGAGGTCCCCATGGGTTGCCGCGTGATCGACGCGATGAAGCCGACGTCCTCGGCGAACGTGACCTCGACCGTGTTCATGCCGTCGTCTGTGAGCACGCAGTGTGGTGCAGGGCTGGAGGGGTCGATGGATGGCTTGATCCAGGGCCCGGTCGGGCTGTCGGCGACCGCGAGGCATAGCCACCCCGGCTGCGTATCGGCGGCCCAGAGCTGTCGATACCCGAGGTAATAGTGACGCCACGGCCAGACCTTGAGGGGATCGTCGTCCTGGAGCTGGTCGCGCAGCGCCTGAGGCACGAACACAAGGGACCCGCCGCGTGCCCGACCGATTTGCGCCGTCGCCAGGTCGGCGTCGATGTCGTAACTCTGGACTTCGCGGACGGCTGGGTGCAGTCGGCGCTGCATGTTGCTGTTCAAGGCGACCCCAAAGTCGTCGAGGAACAGCTGCATGCTGTGATCCACCCAGGGGCTGACGTTCACGAGATCCGCGTACACCGCGGGGTCGGGGTTGGTCGCCCAGCTCTCCACGCAGCCCGAGCCGGTGCCGTCGTCCTCGAAGCCGAGCTTGCACACACAGGCGGTGGCCACTCCATCGAAGGTGCACACGTTCTGGTTGCCGCTGCACGGGTTTGGCAGGCAGGGATCGTCGACGCAATCGGTCCCCTCCTCCATCAGCCCCGCGGGGCACCCGCAGTCGAAGAGGCCGCCGGTGGAGGTGCATTGGGTAAACGACACCTCGTCTGAGCACGGGTCTGGGATGCACGGGTCGAAGGTGCAGTTGCCGAAGCCGTCGTCATGAGCCCCGGGGTCACACAAGCAGACCGCCGCGCCTGTTCCGTCCTCGGTGCAGGTGGTCTTGTAGGGCTCGGCGCAAGGGTTGGGCAGGCATGGGTTGGGCTCGACACATTGCCCGTTGGACTCGAAGTAGCCCGGCAAGCAGCCATCACAAAACCCGCCGATGCACACCTTGTTCGCGGTCAGACAGGGGTCGGGCGCACACGGATCGCCCGAAGGGACGCAGGCGCCAGCCTCGCTGATATAGCCCTCGATGCAACCTGCACATTGGCCGCCCACGCAGAGTCGAAATTCGGCGGCGCAGGGGTCGGGGTTACAGGGGTCGGCGCTGGGTTCACACAGCTCCGTCACCGGATCCGGCGCGTAACCGGGGAGGCAGCCACCGCAGAAGCCACTCACACAGACCTTGTTGCGAGCAGCGCACGGGTCGGGAGCGCAGAGAGGATCGCTGTCGGCCACGGCATCCGGTAGTTCGGTAGCTCCGTCTGCGTCGCCCGCGGCCGTGTCGGCGGCCGCGTCGGCGGTGTCGTACTTCCAGAGGTCGGTGACCTCCGTGCAGGCAGAGAGCGCGGTCGCGCCGACGAGCACGAGCAGTTGGACGAGCCTCATGCGCTACAAACTGCCAAAGGTGGCCCGGCTGAGCAAGTGCCCGGAGGTCGTGTCAAGTCTTCTCTCCTTATGAATAGGAGCGGCTCTGACAGCATTGTATGGTGCATGCAACCAAAACGGCCCGTCGACGTGTTGGGTTTTGGTTTACAAGATCGGAACACCCAATTACACGCAGAAACCACATGCAGATACGCTCCCTGACCAGCTGGACCGGTTTTTTGGCCTTGACGCTCGTCGGCCTGTTGGGGAACCCCGCGTCCGCTCAGAGCCCCGCCGCCGACGCCTCACCGGCCAAGCCCGCGGTCACGAAACCGCATCTCACCGCGACGCTGGTGGCGGACGTGGACGGGGTCGTCGCGGGGGAGCCCTTTCGCCTCGGTGTCCGCTATAAGATGGACCCCAAGTGGCACATCTATTGGATCGAGCCAGGCGAAGCCGGCGTGCCCACCAAGGTGACCTTCACCGCGCCTCCGGGCTGGGACGTCGGCGCGCTGCAGTGGCCCGCGCCTACGGATTTTACGACCGGGAGCATCAAGGGCATCGGCTACGTCGACGAGACGGTGCTGTTCTCGACGGTCGCCGTTCCTGCCTCCGCTCGTGTCGGCGAGACCGTGAG
>JAAZYN010000525.1 GCA_014239625.1 Myxococcales bacterium
GCTTCTAGCTCGTCGAGCAAGGCCTCTTGATAGGCGGCTCGAGCCGCTTGAGCCTGCGCCACCTTCATCGCAGCGTTCGCGTCGGCCACGCTCTGTTCTGCGGAGACCACGTCTCGCTTGGCCGCGTCGATGTTTTCGGCGAACGTCCCCGCGAGGCTCGAGACCTCCGACGGCTGAACCCGATGCGTCAGCCCGCTGCTGCAGGCACACAGCACGAACGCCACCAACCCACCCGACTGTCTTGTCATAACGAGCCTCACGCGGTCCCGCAGTTTCGAGTGGGCATCATTCCATGCTCGCCCCGGCAACGCGAGGGTTGTTAAGCTCTTTGGCGTGCACAGCCGCCTCGCCCTCGCCATCTGCGCTGTGAGCTCACTATCGGGCTCCTGCGGTACAGACCAAGCCAACCCCATCGCGGTCGCCGTGTCCGGCGCCGGGGTCGCGTTCTGCGGTCAACAGTGGCCGCTTACCAGTCAGATCGTGCGCTGCGCTGATCCCGAGGTCGTCGATCTGGCGCCCCTTGCATCCCTCCCGTCCCTCGAAGCCCTCGATCTCGCCGGCTCGGGCGTCTCCGATCTCCGCCCCCTCGCGCCGCTCCACACCCTCCAGGAGTTGTTTCTGGATCGAGCGCCGCTGGTGAACATCGCGCCCCTCGCGTCGCTCCGTGAGCTGCGCTTCGTCGGGTTGGCCGACACGCGGGTGACCGACCTCCGGCCGCTGTCCAAGCTGGCCTGGCTGCAGTCCCTCGATCTGGCCCGGGCTCCCGTCAGTGACCTCCGGCCCATCGCGCGCCTCAGCCGTATCGAGACGCTCAACCTGCGCGGCACGCGCGTCGCCGACCTCGCGCCGCTACGCGCGCTCCAGCGGTTGTCGAGTCTCGACATCTCCCTCACCCGGGTCCGCTCCTTCGCCGCGGTGCCTCGTCTCAGCGCCCTGGTGGACGTGACCGCGTCCGGGCTGCCGGTGGTCGACGCCGGGAGCTTGGAGCGGCACCCCCGGTTGCGTTACGTGACCGTCTCCGCGCCTCCCGGTGGAGCCGGGCAGTGGCGAGCCCTCGAGGACGGGTTGCCGCCGGCGATGGAGCTGCGGGGCGGACCATGAGCGACTACGAGCTGCGGTTTGGCGGGATTGGGCGACTTTACGGCACCGCGGCGATGGAGCGGCTGGCCGGGGCCCGGGTCACGATCGTCGGCATCGGCGGCGTGGGATCATGGACCGCCGAAGGGTTGGCGCGCTCTGGCGTAGGCCACATTCGGCTCATCGACCTGGACGACGTCTGCCAGACCAACACGAACCGTCAGCTCCACGCCCTCGTCGACACCGTCGGTGTCCCCAAGGTCGACGCGATGAAGGCGAGAATCCATGCGATCAACCCCGATTGCGAGGTGGTCGGGGTGCCCGACTTCTTCACCCCAGCCTCGGCGGGCCGCCTGATCTCCGGCGACAGCGACTTCATCGTCGACGCCATCGACAACTTCCGGAACAAATGCCTCTTGATCACCCTGTGCAAGGAGCTCGATGTTCCGCTGGTGGTGTGCGGTGGTGCCGGCGGGCGGCGGGATCCGACCCGCATCGCCAGCGCCGATCTGGCGCGCACCGCGGGCGATCGCTTGCTGCACCGGGTGCGAAAAGAGCTCCGGCAGAGACACGGCTTCCCACGCGGCGGTCGAAGATTCGGTATCCCCGCGGTGTGGAGCGATGAGCCGCCGATGTATCCGACCTCGGATGGGGGCGTCTGTGAGCGCCCCGAAGAGGGCACGAGCCTGGTGCTGGACTGCGACAGCGGCTACGGCACCGCGAGCTTCGTGACCGGTGTGTTCGGTCTCACCGCGGCGGGGATCGTCGTGTCGGCGCTGGCGTCAGCGTGAGGGCTCCGCAGCGCGCTCCTCAGCGCGACGCCTACCTGGCCCGGCTCCACGTGCCACAATATTGGGGTCGAGTGTCGCGAGCGGGAGCTCCGTTGGTATGCTCCGCGAGCGGTTTGGTTCTTACCAGGGCGCCAGGTGAAGGACCGGCGGGGGATCCTACAGCCCCTTCAGACGCCGGTACGGACCACACATGCCGGGATAAATAGCGCCACGGTTCCCACACGGGACGTGAGCCGGAACAACCCACGACCACTTCCACCCTTCCGAGAGGTACTCTGACCATGGCCGAACTCTTCAGCGCCGAGGGACTCGCCAACCTGGGCGTCCTGATCTTTCTCCAAGCTGTCCTCGGCTTCGACAACCTCCTGTATATCTCCATCGAGTCCGGCCGGGCCCCCAAGGAGAGCCAGGCGGCGGTGCGGCGCAACGGCATCATGATCGCGGTCGTGTTGCGCATCGTCCTCTTGTTCGTGGTGGTGGACCTGGTCGAGCGCTTCAAGGAGCCCTTCTTTCACATCCACATCGAGGGCGTCATCGAAGGTGGATTCAACTTCTCGACGCTGGTGTTTCTCCTCGGTGGCGTCTTCATCATGCACACGGCGATCAAAGAGATCAGCCACATGCTGACGATGCACGACCCGGAAAAGGCGGTCGGTGCCGGCGAGGGCGGCCAAAAGTCCGCTCGCCAGGTGGTCTTCATGATCGTGTTGATGAACCTGGTCTTTTCGTTCGACTCCATCCTATCGGCGCTGGCGATCACCGACGTGTTCAGCGTCCTCGCCGCGGCGATCGTGATCTCTGGCGTGTTGATGCTGTTAATGGCCGACAAGGTCTCGGAGTTCATCAAGAAGAACCGAAAATACGAGGTCCTCGGGCTGTTCATCCTGCTGATCGTCGGCATCGTGCTGTTGGGCGAAGGCGGGCACACCGCTCACTTGAAGCTCTTCGGCTATGAAGTCGAGGCCATGTCGAAGACCACCTTCTACTTCTCGATCGCGGTGTTGGTGCTGGTCGATCTGGCCCAGGGCAAGTACCAGAAGAAGCTCGACGCCGAGCGACAGGCCCGCGGCGAGGGGGGGCCTGCCCCCGTCCCGGAGGCCTCGTGAGCGACCTGGCCCGAGTGGCTCACGGCCGCACGGTTGCGACCGCAAGGTCCGCAGCGCTGACACGCGCTACCGTTTGCTAGCATAGGGCGCGCCAGCCGCCGCCACGCCTGGCAGCCTCACGCCGTACCCGTGTCTCGCGGCGTGCCATGAAACATGCGGGTGCGTGCCTTGGGCGACGACGTCGCAGCGGCACCCCTTGATGGTGCCCCGAATGACGCGGGGCGGGCTCCCACGCAGGCCCGCAGCCCTTCGCTCGGCGCTCTGGTCAAGGGCACCTCGCGGGTCGATGGATGCCGCGGATGTTTCACGCTGGCGTTGGCGGCTCTTGCAGACGATGATGCGGAGCGCAGGGGGAGCGATGAGGCGTACGAAGAGTCTATCGAAGGACCTAAAGCGGGTGATTGTTTTCATGGCGCTCGCCGCGTCGGTGAGCGCGTGCCCCGAGGAAGCGGTCGGTGGGGATCCGACGTCGGACGGCGCCCAGGCTGATCTGAACGACATCTCTGCCGCCGACACCGCCGACATCGCCCTCGATCCCGGCTCCGCTGAGGTCTTGGGCGACGGCGCGACCGAGGTGGTCGCGCCAGACGCGCAGGCCGCTGACTCCGCCTCGGATACTTCAGGCGCCGACACACCCGCGATCGACACGGCCGCCGTCGATACGGCCGCGGCCGACACG
>JAAZYN010000526.1 GCA_014239625.1 Myxococcales bacterium
CCACACCAGCAGCGGCGTCCCGATGGAGAGCAGCGCGCCGCGCGCGATGACGATCCGCATCTGGACCCCGCGAGACCCCACCTCACCCAGCTCGAACGTCGGCGTGGCGGTCCGGTCGCCGACCAGCTTGACGTGGGCGTCTGCCCCAGAGCTGGGCGCCCAGACGAACTGTCGCAACGACGAGTTCATCAGCGACCGCACTTGAACCAAGCGCCGACGCGACGCGCGCGCCCACACCTCGGCCACCTTGTCCGGCCGCAACCCGTCGTCGGGCGAATACTGTCCGGTCCGCACGATGGCTCTCCGCGCCAGGTCCAGTCGATCTTTGAGGCGCTCCAGGTCAGGCTGGCGCCTCCGCAGGGCGGCGTCGAGGTCGGCCACCGCCGACTTCGTCTGGGCGCTGACCCCCCCGTACTTCTCCTTGTGGCTGTGGTACGCCGCCCGCGCGAAGCTGGCGATCTCCAAGGTCTCGGGCAGCTCTCCGGGCCTGGCGAGGGTGACCGCGGACGCCGCGGACTTCAACTTGCCGCGCAGTTTCGCTTCAAGCCGGCGCATCGACGCCGTCCGCTTCACCTTGAGGTAGTATGCCGTGAGCGCCTTGCCGGCCTTGGTCTGCAGGCACGGCTTCCGGTTGGCTCGGAGCGCCTCGTACTTCTCGAAGCTACATGGCGCCTGCTCGCTCCTTTGGCACGCGACCAGCTCGGCGCGAGCTGCCCGGATCGGGCCCTTGCACTGGAGGGCCGCGCGACCACTGGGAGCAGGACAGAGCGCGAAGAACACGAGGAGCGGAGCCAACACGTTGGGGCGCATCCTCACGTTATCCTCCGGTCGGGCCTCCCGAAGCAACCACGAAGGCGATGGGGATGGCCACCCCGGCGGCGACCAACAGCCCGCCGCGACCCAGGAGGCCTTTACGCCCCGCGATCATGAACATGCCCGACATGGCGAGGTAGAGCAGCATGATCGCGTACGCGTCAGCGATGTATGTCCAGGCCGTCGTCTGCCGATGCACGTGCAGCCAGTTGGCGATACGCAAAAAGAAGCGCGGCTCCTGGCCGTTGATGTGCACCTGCTTGGCGGTCGTGTCGATGTCCACGCTCATCCGCTCGAAGGTCAGGATGAGCTGGTTGTCCGAGGCCCGGTACGCGTCCGTCAACTCCCCGTCGATGTCCAACGCCTCAGCCGCGATGGCCGCCGCGGCGGTGTCGTCGGCAGGGACCTCGAAGGTCAGCGGCACGGTCTCCTCGATCTGGGTGAAGCTCGTGTCTCCCAGATCCGCGATGTGATTCACGGCGATCCCGCTGATCGCGTAGATGAACGTGAACCCCACGCACAGATAGCCCGCGTCCCTGTGAACCGCGCGGAGTAGCCGGCGCCACTTGAACCGGCGCCTCTTGGCGGGCACGGCCGGGCTGGCAGGGCCCCCGTCGATGGCCTCACCCATGTCGCTGCTCCTTCCACGGGTCGCCGACGTTGTGGTAGCCGCGCTTCTCCCAGTAGCCGGGCCGGTCGACGCTGGAGAACCGAAGCCCGGTCACCCACTTCGCCGACTTCCAGAAGTACAGGTCCGGGATGAGCGCCCTCACGGGGGCCCCATGCGCACGCGCCAGGGGCTTGCCGTCGAGACGCCAGGTGATCAAGCAGTCGTCGCGCAGCGCAGGGGCCACGGGCACGTTCGCGGTGTAGCCATGGGCGGCCTCGACGATGAGAAACCGAGCCGACCTCTTCAGACCCGCGCGCTCTGCGAGATCCTTGATGCGCACCCCGGTCCACTGGGCATCAAGGACGCTCCACCCTGTGACGCAGTGAACATCGGCCCGCGTAGTGACCGGCTTCATTCCCAGCAGCGCCCTGAAATCCACCGTGAACGGCGCGTCGACCTCACCGTGAACCCGCAGCCGGAACTCCGAGACCTTGGGGCTCCCCGGCGTCCCCCCCATGGGCTTGAGCTTGCTCAGCACGCGCTGACCGGGTGGCAGGCGAGGCCTCCCGTCGGGTCGCGTCTGCGCCCGCGCCTTGCGCGTCAGCTCGTCGTCCAGGACGTACCAGGCCGCCCCGCCCAGCGCCACCACGGCGGTACCTTTCGCGGCCGTGCGGATAAACTCGCGGCGCGCGAGCATCTTCTCGACATCTGTGTGCGTTGACATAGACATAGCTACCCCTTCGCCCGGCGTCTTCCGAGGCGGCGTCGTGAACCCATGCCACGCTGTATGAGCGGCCGCTGCACCTGGTTACACGGAGCGCTGGAGACTCTCGGCGAAGCGCTTGAGCAACGATGACGCGTGAGGTGAATCGGCCATCGCGGCCAGTACCGGATCGTCGTCGTCGTCCCCTACCCCCTTCTGCCGATAGTACTCCAGGTAACGCATGTAACGGAGCGTGTTGGCCTCGCGATCCAGCTCCGGGTGGAACTGAGTCGCGAAGACGTCAGTGCCCTCGAGACGGATCGCCTGGTACGGCGACTTCGACGTGTAGGCGAGATGAAGCATCCCCGACGGCAGCCGCTCAGCGCGATCGCTGTGCCCGAGCTGCGCTTTGAAGTGCGGCGCCAGGCCGCTCAACAAGGGGTCAGCGGCGCCCGCGTCGGTGAGATGCACGTCGAAGGTCCCGACCTCCGAATTCTGCTCGTCTTTGACGACCGCCCCGCCACCGGCCAGGACGAGCCCCTGAAACCCGAAACACGACGCGAACGTCGGGACTCGGTGGCCGACGACGACGTCCGATAGAAAGTCAATGAAGGCCTTCACCCAGCTCTGCGGACCCAGAACGGAATACTCGCCAGACCCGCCGACGAGCAAGACGTCGTAGCGCCTCACCTTGTCGAGCGAGGGAGGACCGGAGAGCAGGTCGTGGGTGTCGAAGGCGTCGGGCACGCCGCCCAAGGTCTGAACGAAGCAACCCGCCTCGTGCGCGGCCATGGGGTCGCCGGGGTCGCGCGCTTGCAGCAGGAGATACGACAATCGCTTGCGGGGCGGGGTCATCGGGGGAGAGTATACCACGTCCTCATCCGGCAGCCCGAGGTGTGCTGTAACCGAGACCCGGGTGGCGGCGCCGTCGGGGGCGCTGGAGGCCCGGCTCATGAGTCCGCCCAGAACGGTGGATCGGGGAGCACAGCTCGCCTGACCGGGGGGCACACGCGGCTCCCCTACAGCTTCGGCCCCGACCGCTCCGATGCGCCCCGCGCCTCGGCCAACCAACGCCTGAGCGCAGCCGCCGGGTCATCACCCAGATGGGACGCCAGCAGCGTCGACAGCGCCTCTCCCGCGGCGTTGAAACGCTCGAACGGCACATCGGTGGTGCGGTAATAGAGGCTCAGCCCCGGGGTGTTCCATGGGCCCTCGGCGCTGTTGTCCGAGGCCTCGCCGAAGACCACGACCAGCCGCAGCGGCGTGGCGGTCTCCGAGGGGTGCTCCAGGGTGACGACCGCCTGTGCGTCGCGGATCCGCAGATCGGTCACCGTCCAGTTCGCGAGGGTGTCGCCTCGAGCGAGGGGGCCGATCGCTCCAATGGGCGTCTGAGGTCGCCGCTGCCATGACGGCGACCTCGGCGGCGGCCCCACGCGCCCCGGACCGGGCTCCGACGGCGGCGGCCCCACGCGCCCCGGACCCGGGATGAAGGCGGCCACCGCCACGATCCCCGCGGCCAGAGCGG
>JAAZYN010000527.1 GCA_014239625.1 Myxococcales bacterium
GCAGCAGCGGCTCGACGGTGGCGACGGCGTCCGTGACGTCGGCGCTCCGGGCGCTCCGCAGCAGCAGCTCGACGCCCTGAACCCTTTTGTCCCCCGACGTGCCGCTCAGTTTACGGGCCTTGGCGCGGGCTGTCCCTCGGTGGAGCTCAGCCACCGCGGCGCTGGCACTCGGCGCCCAGCGGAGCGCCCGCTTGAGCGCCGCTTGGTCGTCGCCAGCGCCCTCCGGGGCGGCTTGCCGAAGCTCCGCCAGCGCACGGGCCAGGGGGACCCGCAGGAGCGACAAGACCCCGCGGCCCGAGCCGACGTAGAGCCCCGTCGCCGTCTTTCGAACGACGCGCACCGTGCTCGCACGGTCAATCGCTCCGACGCTCAGCAGCGCCCCGTCGTGGGGGTCGATGAGCGCCAGAGCCCCCCGCGCCGAGTCGGCCACGACGAGGGCGATCGCGCCACCCGCGTCGAACATCCGAGCGCCGCCGGGCCCTCGGAGTCGTCGCTGGAAGATCGTCGCGCCGGTAGAGTCGTCAAACCCATCCAGCGTGAGGTGCGCGGTGTCGCGCCGCAGGATGATGAGTCGACCGGCTCGCGGTGCGCTCGAGGTCCCCAGCGTGGCGACCTGTCGCTGCGCCGCTCCCTCGAATATCGGCGCCGTCGGCCGGTCGATGTCCCAGACGGAGATGAGCTGCGTCCCCGCAGGGGCTCTCGCGACGGCTGTGAGAAGTCGGTTATGGCTGACCACTCGGGACACTCGCGCGCCTCTCATCTTGGCGCTCACGAGCGGGACCGTCCGTGGTGGCTGCCGATCGACCCCAGCCCACAGGGCGACGGCTGGCATCCCGCCCCCCGGCAGCGGCCCCAGGAGCACCGCGCGTCCGTCGCGTAAGGGGGCGAGTCGTTGCGGCGCCATCGTCCGACCGCCGCTTCGCCATTCGCTCCGCGCGGCGATGGCAGGGGGGTTGAGCTCCAGCCGGCGAACCGCAAACGGGGCGTTCGCCTCCAGCAGCCAGCCACGGCCTCCGCCGCCGAACGCCAGGCCGCGTGGGTGGGCGATGGCCAGGGGCTTGGCCCACACCTCCGCGCCGTCGCTCAGCCGATAGCGCCACAGCCACTGATGGGTGACGCCGCTTCCCGTCACGAAGACGGCGTCGTCGGTCACCTCGTGGACGCGGTGTTCACAGGGACGTCGGCACCCGAGGCGCATCGCCCACCGCATCGCCCCCGTGCGGGTGTCGACCACCTCCAGATCGACGCCGGTGACCACCAGCGAGTCGCCGGGTGCGCTCAGCGCCACGTCGTCGATCCGGCCGCCGGAGGGGTGGTGACTCCAGCGGACCACCCCATCGGCCCTCGAGATAGCGGCCACAGCTCGGGTCTTGTCGCTGACCAGCAGGAGCGCATCGGTGACCTCCATCCAGGCGACGACCCCGGCGGGCGACGCATAATAACGCCCCTCCTGGAGGTATCCCGTCTTGGCCGCCCATACAGCGTCGTCGAGGGCGGCCACACAGATGAGGGCGGCGAGCGTTGCGAGCAGGGGCTTCACGGGCTGATCATGCCACATCTGCCCCGAGCGAGCAGGGTCCCGTCCGCGAGCGAGCACGCGGGGCGCTTCATGGGGGCGCCCCCGTGGTCACCGTCAGGTGGTGGTGGGGGTGCGCGCTCCGATCACCTCGGCTCCGACAGATCGACGCCCAGGGGGCAGTGGTCCGAGCCCATGGCGTGCGGCCAGATGAACGCGTCTTCGAGGCGCTCGGCGGCCACGGGGTTGGCCAACACGTAGTCGATCCGCCAGCCGACGTTGCGCTCGCGGCAGTCGCTCCGGGTCGGCCACCAGGTGTAGTGACCAGGTTCCCGCGGATGAACCGACCTGAAGGTGTCGACCCACCCCGACGAGAACCATCTCGTCAGCTCTCTCCGCTCGCTGGGGGTGAACCCCGTGGTCTTCTTGTTCTGCTTGGGTCTGGCCAGATCGACCATTCGGTGAGCTGTGTTGAAGTCGCCGAGCACCAGGACCGGCTCTGGTCCATCCTTCAGCTCCTCCAGCTGGGCCCACAGACGCCGATAGAATTTCAGCTTGAAGGGGATCCGGTCGTTTGACCGCTTGCCTCCCGGCAGTTGAGTCCCGGCCCCGTGCGGGAAGTAGACGTTGACCACCACGACGCCGCCGGTCCTCACGATCTGCAGCCGCCCCTCTCGATCGAAGGCGTCGACACCGAGGCTCGTCTCGACGCTGTCGATCGGGTGACGCGAGAACAGGCCGACGCCGGAGTAACCTGGACGCTGGGCCGGCGTCAGCGCCACATGCCATCCCTCCGGGGAGACCACGTTCGCGGGGAGCTGGTCGGGGCGGGCGCGTATCTCTTGGACCGCGACAACGTCCGCATGGGTCGTCTCGATCCAGGTCAGGAAGCCTTTTCGAACCGCCGCTCGGAGGCCGTTGATGTTCCACGACAGGATCCGCACTGTCAGCCTCCATGGCGCGGCGGGCTTCTGTCGCAGCGGCCAACCAGATCGGCGACGCGGCGCGCCAGCGCATCATTGAAGGCGTCGGCGCGGACCCGCCAGGTCCAGTTGCCGGTCGCGGTGCCGGGGGTGTTGAAGCGGGCTCCGCTGTCGAGCTGCAACAAGTCCTGCATAGGGATCACCGCCATGCCGCAGGGGGAGTGCATGGCTGCTCGGATCAGGTCCCAGACGATGTCGAGCCCGTTCACCGACAGGTACGTCCGGACACGATGCCGCACGTGCTCCGGCGCCGCATGCCAAAAGCCCAGGGTGGTGTCGTTGTCGTGCGTGCCCGTGTACACGATCTGGTCGGGCTGATGCATGTGCGGCCGATACGGGTTGTCAGCGTCATCGTCGTCGAAGGCGAACTGGAGGACCACCATCCCCGGCATCTGCAGGTCCTTGCGCAGCTGATGAACCGAGGCGTCGAGCATCCCCAGGTCTTCTGCCACCAGCGGCAGCGCTCGGCCCAGCGCGTCCCGCACGTCGTCGAACAGTCGTCGGCCGGGTCCGGGACGCCAGCATCCCCGCGTCGCATCCGTGGCGTCTGCCGGGACGGCCCAGTAGCCGGCGAAGGCCCGGAAGTGATCGATACGGACGCGGTCATACAGCTGCAACGCCCGCTCGATCCGGCGCGCCCACCACGCGTGGCCGTCCGCCGCCATCACCCCCCAATCGTACAGCGGGTTGCCCCAGAGCTGCCCCGTCTCGCTGAAGTAGTCCGGCGGCACGCCCGCTACCTCTCGGGGCTTCAGGTCTCGGTCCAGGGCGAACTGTTCGGGGGCGCTCCACACGTCGACGCTGTCGCGGGAGACGTAGATCGGGAGGTCCCCGAAGAGCTCTACGCCGCGCGCCTCTGCGTAACGCTTGAGCGCCGCCCACTGGCGCTCGAAGATGAACAGCAGGGCGAGCTCTTCATCGATGGCCCGGCGATGGGCCGCATGGAGCGCGGCCATCGCGGCCGCCTCTCGGTGCTTGAGGGGCTTGGACCACTCCCACCAGGGCGCGCCCTGGTGTAACCGCTTGCAGACGAAGAAGGTCGCCGCGTCGCGGGCCCATGAGCACCGATCGTCGGTGGCGAAGGCGTCGAACGCCTGTCGCAGGTCTCCGGCCCCGTCCAACAGGCGGCTGGCGGC
>JAAZYN010000528.1 GCA_014239625.1 Myxococcales bacterium
AGCAACGAAATCGCCTGGCGAATCTCGCGAACAACCAAACTGACCGGCTCCATCAGGCCGGCGCGGCGGCGCCGGCTGAATCTGCGCTCGGCGACGTCGTCGTCGACCCGTCGTCCAGCCCAAACGTCTCGGGGAGCAGCCCCGCTTCGATATACGCGCGCTTGGTGCGCTTGGAGATGTCGCTCCTAAACAGGGTCTCCAGGCGTATATCCAAGACATACGCCTTGATGCGGACCCGGGTCACCGGCCGCTGGTCGAGCGTGTCACCAACGCGCACCGCGATGGGTTTGTCCAGGAAGGTGTATGGGCTGGTCGCCGCGGCCTGCCAGGCGATGGACTCGGCGCGATAGACGTCGGTGTGGGCTGGTAAGAAGACGTCGGTGACGACCTGAAAATCCAAGGCGCCCGCGTTACCGTTGCTGACGGAAGTGTCCAGTAGCTTGGAGTTGGGGACCGTCACGAGGTTGTCATCGTTGGTGACGAGCTTCGTCGACCGCAGCCCGATGGACACTATCTCGCCATAGTAAGGTGCAATCTCAACCTTATCGCCGACCTGAAACGGTCGATCGAAGAGGATAGTCAGCCCGCCGAGGAAGTTCTTGAAGAGGTCCTGGGCCGCGAAGCCGATCGCGAAGACGGACGCACCGACCAGCGCAGCGATGGTCCCCTGGTCGGCCTGAAACACCGCTTTGACGACGATGGCGACGGCGGCTGTCCAGGTCGCGATGCTGATGAGAGGGGCGAACCGCAACAGCGCGAGCCGTTGACCGGTGAATCGCTCGGCCAGCCGCGTCAGCGTCAGCCGAGCGACGCGGTTGAACAACCAGGCGGTGCCAAACACGACCACCATGGTGAAGATGGCCTCGGGTTGAAACAGGGAGTCGAGAATGTCCAGGTTGGAGGCTCCGCCCGTATCGGGCATGGGCAGCTGCGCGATCATCATGGTGACTCCCAGTAGACGATGTTGTGCTTCCTCAATGAGTCCACGACCTGAGTCGTCAGGAGCGGATTGATGACGTAGCGCCTCGCGTCTTCTTCGCCACACGCGCGGCTGTGCGCGACCACGATGCGTTTGTCATGGAAGTGCTGAAGGATCAGCCGAAGCTTGCTGAGCTCGACATCCAAGACGATCTCCAACTCCATGACATTGAGCCCGCCATGTTGCAGCAACGCCGCCAACGCGAACCGTTGGTTGTGGGGGAGCTGTTTGAGCGCCGGGACTTGCAGCGGCTCGGGTACTCGCACGACGAGGGTGTGCTGATCTTCCGCGCGGGCGAGGCTTCGCAGCCAGTGCACGATGCCCGCGTACGGTCGCCCGTCTGCGCGCCTGGTCAGCACGCCGAAGAAGTGTGCGGCCAGCGTCTCCTGGGTCGCGTCGTGATCGCCGCGGACCCTTCGCAGCGCACGATTGAGCTCAGGCGTGAGGGCCTCGGGTGGCTCATACCGCAGCTTGAAGCCCGATAGCCTATGCCGAACCGTGATGGCGGCCCGCAGCTCCTCGGCGGACAGGGCGCCGCACGGGGCGATGTGAGTGAACCCGTCGTGAAACCGGAACAGCCTCTGGAGAAGCTCCACGCTGTGGTTCTCCATGGCTACGAGCCACAGGAGGTGACGGTTGGTACGCGAGATGAGCAAGAGCAGGCGTTCTATGGCGTCGAAACCACCTATCGACCGCAGGAACAGATGGTGAGCACCCTCGAGCCGAAGCACCAGGCGCTCACCGGCCAAGATTCGAGCCAGCAGCTCTTCGAAATCCGTCGGGACCGGCGTCAGCTCCAGGGCGACAGCCATGCGTCGCAGGAACGCCCGCTCATCGGTCACCCTGTCGTCGAGCACGCAGTGAACCACGCGCTCACCACTCGCGACCCGGTCCACCGCGATGTTGAGCAGGCTCCGTCGCCCGCTACCCGGGTGCCCATGGACCAAGACGCTGGCGAAGTCCCCATCTCGCCAGCGCGCCGTCGCGTGCTCGATGGCGACCATGGCTGCGTCGCGTCCGATGAGGAACTCGTCGAGCTCCAGCGGGCTGAGTTTGAACAGCCGTCGATACACCGGGGGCAGATCCGGGCGCTGCATCAAGTGCTCGGCGAGGAGGTTGTGCGTCCGCAGCGCGGCGTCAGTGCCCGCATCGACCTCCAGACCGAGCTTCTTTTTGAGGCTCTCTCGGCTCTTCGCGAGGGTCTCGCCAGTGTTGCCCGCGATGCGATAGGCGCCGCGGAAGAGGTGGCCTACGCCCGCCCCGATCCCGACGCGCCCACGACCCGCGCCGAAGCGCGCGCGGCTTGCCCAGTAGCGAACTCGACCGCGAAGTGAGCCCACCGCGGCGGCGGCGTCCGTGATGTCGTTGGTGAGGGCCAGCTTGTGCTCGGTGGCTTCACGTATCTGGAGATGAACGCGATGGACCGCGACGACCAGCTCTCGAGTTCGGCGAACAGCCCGCGCGAGGCCGGTCAACGCCATGTCGCGGCTCTTGTCCAGGGCCTCGCTCTCGGCGCTGTTCCGGTTCGCCGCCACCAGCTCGTCCAGGTCATCCGCCTCGGCCACGGCTCCATCGAGGTTGTAGCGGACGATGTTCCAGATATCGGTGAGTCCGGCCACCACAGCCCCACGCGCGGCTCCGAGCCTCTCGACCAGGGCGACCAACTCCAACGCCCGGTGCCGGTCGATCCAACGCTTCAGCAGGTGACGGGCAGGGATCCTGACCTCGCGGCGGGCGGCGATGATCCCGGAGCGTACCCACCAGGTGACCGGCCGGTGCACCTCGGCGCGCACCGTCGTGTCGACCTGCGCTGGGAGCGTCGCGACCACGTCGGCCGTGCTACTCAGCGCGCTGAGGACGGGGTCACTATCCAGTCGTTGCTCGGCCGCCTGCTTGACCTGCTGGAGGGTCTCCCGGACGCGCTTGAGCTGCCGAGTGGTGGCGACCGTCAGCGCTTCGATCCGACCCCCGTGATCCGGCTCGCCCGCGACGGTGTCGAACCTCATCGCGAGGTCGCGGGAGGCGCGAGCCAAGGCGACCTCCAAGGGCGCCATCAACGCGTCGTGGAAGTCTCGGTCGGCGTCCAAGGCTTCGTCCAACAGCTTGAGCTGTGTGCCGATGGTCCGGCGCAACAGCCTGGCCACGTCGCGCGTCGCCGCTGCGGTCCTGACGCGCAGCGCGTGGCGATCCCCACCGTCTGCGCGCAAGCCCGCGGTCCCATGGCGCCACCAGCCGCGAGCCATGGCGATCAGCCGGCGGCCTCTCAAGGCCCACTTTCCCCGCGAGGTGGTGGCGAGCGCGAAGGCGTGCATGAGATCGCCGACGGCTTCCAGGTGCGCATCGACCTGCCGCCGAAGGGTGTGGGCGAGCGCGTGCTCTTCGGCGACCAGGGGCGCCAGCTCCGCCTGTTTATCCCGCAACGTTGCCAGCACTATCCTCCGGGCACCGTTGATGGCGTCGGGGTGGCTGGGCCGCAAGAACCCGTCCGCGCCGTGCACAGGCTCCAGCGAGTCCATCACCTGGTCCAGGCTGTTGATGGCCGCCGCCGTGATCCCATCGACCCGTGCATACAGCGCGCGCCGTCGTTTGACGACGGCGCCCGCGGCGGTGACCACGGGCGCCACCCCGGCGTCATGGGTAGCTTGGGCC